>CAYHRR010000119.1:1725-9157 GCA_964358875.1 uncultured Planctomycetaceae bacterium
CGACCCGCGGCTCGCGCCGCTCGAGGTGAAGCGCCGCGTCGGCTATGTCGCGGAAAACGCGCTGCTGTACGAGTCGCTGACCGTCGCGGAGTTCCTGCTGTTCGTCGGGCGCATCCACGGCATCGACGAGGCGCTGATCGCACGCCGCGCGAACGAGTGCCTCAGCGCGTTCGAGCTCGACGCGCGGCTCGACAGCCGCATTGCGGAACTGTCGAAAGGCATGCGCCAGAAAGTGCTGCTCACTGCTGCGCTGCTGCACGCGCCGCCGGTGATCCTGCTCGACGAGCCGCTTTCGGGCCTCGATGTCAGCTCGCAGTTGCTCGTCAAAGAGATCGTGCGGCGCCTCGCCGCCAACGGGCGCGCGATCTTGTTCAGCTCGCACGTCATGGATGTCGTCGAACGGCTGTGCACGCGCATCGTGATCCTGCGTGACGGCAAAATCGCCGCGCAGGGCACCTTTGACGAGTTGGCGGCGACGCAACACGGTGGTTCGCTCGAGGGCATCTTCGCGCACCTCACCGGCGAGGACGACGTCGGCGTGCGCGCGCAACGCGTCGTCGAGGCGATCACGACGTGAGCTCGATCTTCGGCGACAGCGCCTGGACGCGCCCGCCGCAGCGCTCGCGCTCGAGCCGCGTGGTGCTCGGTTTGGCGCGCGTGCTCAAACCGTTGATCGTGTTGTTCGGAATCGACTTCGCCACGTTCCGAGTGGTGCTCGCCAACCGCATCGAGCTCGGCGAGCGTGTCGTCGCGCAAGAACGCGGCGCCAAGGTCGGAGCGCGCGGCGGATTGCTGTTCAGCGGCCTGTTCTTGATGTTTTTCAGCCTCGGCCCGGCGGCGCTGGCACTGGGCAAGCACGACGCCGTGTGGTGGATGGCGAGCGGCCTGGGCGTGTGGATGTTCTTCGGCATGCTCGGCACGGTCGGCCATTTCGTAGGCCTGCTCGTCGATCGCACCGACGTCGTGGTGCTCGCGTCGCTGCCGGTTTCGGACCGCACGGTCGTCGCCGCGCGCGCCGCTCACATGCTGATCGACTTGATGTTCCTCGCTGCGTGTTCGGCTTTGTTGCCGACCATCGCCGGTTGCATCGCCTTCGAGCCTTGGACGGCGTTGCTCATGTATCCGTTGAGCACGTTGCTGATCACGCTCGTCGTGTTGAGCGCCACGCTCGCGTTCACCATGGTGCTGCTTCGCGTCGTCGGTCCGGCGCGTTTTCAGCGCGTGCTGTTCTGGACGCAGATCATCGGCGCAGCATCGCTCGCGATCCTGTTCCAAGCCGGCGGGCGCTTGATTCCGTGGGACAGCGTGAAGGCGGCCTTCGAGTCGCACACCTGGCTCGCCGCGCTGGTGCCGCCGCTGCACTACGTGAGCTTGTTTCGCGTCGCGTGCGGCACGTCGACTGCGGCGGACGTGTTGCCGGCTGCACTCGGCGTCGGATTGCCGCTCGTGCTCGCGGCCGCTGCCTTCGCGCTCGTGTCGCGCAGTTTCCTTGCCGCTGTCGCCGACTCCGGCGCGCTCACGCGCACGGCGGCGCGCGGCTTTGGTTCCGGCCCGCTTGCGCGCCTTGCTCCGCGTTTGTGCACGACACCGACCGCCGCTGCCGCGTTCGGCTTCACCTTGGCGATGTCGCGGCGCGAGAAGACCTACCTGCGCACGACCTTGCCGCAGATGGCGAGTTTCGGCGCGATGGCGATCGCCATGTTCGTCAAGTCGTCGCGGCGCGGCTCGGGCATGGACATCGAGCTGATCCACTTCGCGCCCTACTACTTCGTGTTCGTCGCTCCACTGACGCTGACGGCGGCGCGACCGAGCGAGCACTCCGAAGCGCGCTGGTGGTTCGGCGCGCTACCGGTGTCGAGCGTGCGCGAACTGCTCGAGGGCGCGGCGAAGGCGTTGTTGTGCGGCATGGTGCTGCCGGCGACGGTGATCGTCGCAGCTCTGGTCGTCGTCGTCGGCGGACTCGATCAGTTCTTCGACGTGGTCCTCGCCGTGTTCGCCGTCGGCGCCGCGGTGTGCTTCCAAGCGCGTTGGTTCCTGCGCGACATCCCGTTCACGCGCAAGCCGTTGGGCCGCGCCTATGCGGGCAGCGTGCTCGAGACGATCGCCGTGCTGGTCGCCGCGATCGGGATGGGCTTCGTACACGCCGCGCTGCGTCTGCATCCGATCGCGCTCGGCGCCGGAATCGTGGTGTACGCGGTGTTGTTCGTCGTCGCGTGGCGCGGATTGGCGCGCATCCGACCGGAGCCCGGCGCGCTCGTGGCCCGCTTCACCGACGGCAGCTAGACTTCCGCGCATGCGTCGAATCGCTGCCGCTTCACTGATCGTTGGGTTGTCGAGTTGCGGCGCGTCCGAGCCGGTCGGCGGCGGCGCGGAGCATGGTGAGCACGCTGCGCCGAGCGCTCACGCCGACGAAGCCGCGCACATCGAGGGGCTCGCCGTGTCGATCGAGTCGGAAGGCACCGGTCGCGCGGCGGCGCTCGGCGACGAAATGCTGCTGCACTACGAGGCCTTCGTCGCTGAACACGAACAGGCCTTCGACTCCACGATGTCGAGCGGCGTGCCGCTCCAACTCGTCCTCGGCGGCGCGCGACCGAAAGTGATCGACGGCCTGACGCAAGGACTCGTCGGCTTGCGCGCAGGCGCGCGAGCGCGGCTCGAGATCGCGCCGGAACTCGCCTGGGGCGCGAAGGGCAACGAAGCGATCGGAGTGCCGGCCGACGCGAAGCTCGTCTATCACGTGCGCATCGTTTCGATCGGCGCACCGAGCGTGAAATGAAGCTCGCGCTCCTCGCCCTGGCGCTCGCATCGCCACTGCTCGGCAGCTGTCATTTCTGGGGGTTTCACCGGCCCGTCGACCTGCCCGCTCCGATCGAGACGACGACCGAGAGCGGCGTGCGTTGGGTCGATTTGCGCGAAGGCCGTGGCGTCGCGATCGGCCCGCGCTCGCGCGTGACCGTCGACTACGTGGGCAAGCTCGAGGACGGCACGCTCGTCGATTCGAGCGAACTTCGCGGCGGCCCGCTGGTGTGCACGCTCGGCCGGAACGAGGTCATGCCCGGCTGGGAAGACGGTCTCGTCGGCATGCGCGAGGGCGGTCGGCGGCGCCTGACGATTCCGCCGTCGCGCGCGTTCGGCGACGAGGGTGTCGCGGGCGTGATTCCGCCGCGCGCCACCCTCGTCTTCGAAATCGAATTGCTGAAGGTCGAGTAGCGGGCTCAGCCCTTCTTCTCGCCGGCCTTCGCTGCGCGAGCTGCTTCGACCTTGGCCCACGCCGCTGCGGGGTCCTTCTTGACCGCCTTGACGCAGCCGCCGCAGCACAACTTGAAGTAGTGCGTGCCGTACAGGAGATCGACGGTCTCCATCTTCGGGTCGGCGCCGATCTTCTCGCCGCTGATCACGCACGTGTCGAGCGGGTAGTTCGGCTTCTGCGCCGCGATGTAGGCGTCGTCGAGCTTCTTCAACGTTGCGCTCGGGTCCTTCTTGAAGGCGCCGACGCAATCGTTGCAGCAAAAGCGCACGAGGCGCGTGCCCCACACGAAGTCGACCGCGTCCTTGGGCAGCGCTTCACCGCTGATCGGGCACTTCTCGAGCGGGTACGCAGCCTTCTGCTGCGTGATCACGGCGGCGTCGATCGCCTTGAAGATGTCCGCCTTGCCCTTCTCGGCACCGGCGACGCAATTGGCGCAGCAGGTGCGCACGAGGCGACCGTCGATCAGCGTGTCGACGGAGTCCTTGCCGAGCGCCTCATGGCTGATCGGGCAGGTCGTCAGCGGGTAGCACGCCTTCTGGTACGCGATCACTTCGGCGTCCGCGCTTTTTGCGACGGGCGCGGCAGCGGGCTTGGCGTCTTGAGCGGCGGTGAGCAGCGCGACGAGCGCGAGCGGTGCGGCGAAGGCCGCGAGCATGCGTAGGTTCATGTGTGATCTCCGGTGCGCGACTCGCAGTGAGTCGCTCGAACGATGTGGCAGCGAAACGGCGCGGATTCTACGGCGCACACGCAACGCTCGTTAGCGCGCGCTCCGCCGCAACGACAAACCCGGCACATGCACGAGCGCAGCGGCCGCGACGACGGCGGGCCCGAGCGGCCAGTCGAACTGGAACGATGCGGCGATACCTAACAACACCGACATCGCGCCAAAGGCGCTCGAAAGCAGCAGGTAGCGCGTCATCGAGGTGGCCCAGGCGCGTGCCGCGATCGGCGGCAACACGAGCAGACCGAACAGGATCGTCGGGCCGAGCGTCATCGTTCCTACCGAGATCGTCAGTCCCGTGACGAGCGTGAGCAGGGTTTCCAGCGCGACGACGCGCACACCGAGAACCTGCGCCATTTCGCGGTCGAAGCTGATCAGCGTGAGGTCGCGGTGGAAGAGCACGAACAGCGCGGCGACGCTTCCGAGCAGCCACGCGATCGTGTGCAGCTCGTGTTCACCGACGCCGAGCACTTCGCCCTCGGTCAATTCGCCGACGAACGACGCGCCGATCGGCGAATAGCGGCTGAACAGATAGGTCGCCGCAACCGCGATCGCGAAGGCCGCTGCGACGCGACCGACATCGTTGCCGGAACGACGTGCGCGCCAGTCGAGGAGCAACAGACCTCCGAAGGTGAACAGCGCGGCCCACGTGACGTGGTAGTTCATCGCGGCGTGCGTGTCGCTTTGCGCCGTGACGGGATCGAGGCCGCCGATGCCGACGCGCTCGGCCCACCAAGGCAGCACGACGAAGCCGAGTGCGACGCCTGCGGTGGCGAACTGCGGCAACGTGATGCCGTAGAAGCTCGTGCGGCGCACGTAGAGGAACGCCCCGAGCAGCGGGCACACGAGTCCGGCGCACAGCGCCGCGAGGATCGCGTTGTGGAACAACTCGTAGCGCTCGATCCAGAACTGCATCGTCGCTCAGAGCTCCCGCGCGACTTCGCCCGAGGAATACAGGCGATCGAGGTTTTCCGGATTCAGCATTTCGCGCGCGTCGCCGTGTTGCACGCGACCTTCGCCGACCCACGCGACGCTCCGCACCGTTTCGCGCACCATCGCGAGTTGGTGGCTGACGAGCAGGATCGCCATGCCGTCGCGCCGGTTCATCTCGACCAGCAATTCGAGGATGCGCGCTTGGGCCGCGCGATCGACGCCGCTCGTGGGCTCGTCGAGCAGCATCAGTTTCGGCCGCGCCATCAACGCGCGCGCGATCAGCACGCGCTGGCGTTGGCCTCCTGACAACGACGAAAACGCGGCGCGAGCACGGTCTCCAAGCCCGACCCGTTCGAGGCATTCGCGCACGAGCTCGCGATCGACGCCACGCGGCCGCCGCAGCAAGTTCAAGCGCCCGAAGGCTCCCATCGCGACGACTTCGTCGACGCTGACGGGATAGATCGAGTCGAGGCTCTCGCGCTGCGGCACGTAACCCAGCGCGTCGGTGTGGCGCACCACGCTGCCCGCGAGCGCAGGAAGCAGGCCGAGCGCTCCGCGAAACAACGTGGTCTTGCCGGCACCGTTGGGACCGACGATGCCGAGGAAATCGCCGACGTCGATGCAAAGATCGACACCGCTGACCACCGCGCGCCCCGCGTAACCGAACGACGCTCCGGCGAGTTCGAGAAGGCGCGTCATGGGCGCGTGCTCGTCATTTGCCCGCCGGCGCTGCGATGCCGAACGCGTCGCCGAGTCGTTGGTGCATCAAGTCCATCATCGCGATCCAACTGTCGGCGCCCGCAACGCCGCCGCACATGTTCGGCAGCTCGACGATCTTCGCGCCGCCGGCCTCGGCGATGCGCGCGACCGAAGCGTTGTTCGACCACACGGCGGTGAGGATCACCTCGACCTTGTCCTTCTTCATCAGCGCGACGAGTTCGGCGATGTGATTGGGCGTCGGAGGAATCCCGGGCTTGTCCTCGATGCTGCCGGCGATCGTCAAGCCGTAGACGCTCGCGAAGTAGTTGAACTCTTGGTGGTACACGACGACCTTCGCCGCCTTCCACGCAGCACCGAGCGACGCCCAGCGCTTCTCCGCCAAGGCGAGCTTGGCGAGATACTCGTCGTAACGCTTCTGGTGCGCGTCCTTCGAAGGCGCATCGATCGCGATCAGTCCGGCGAGCACGCGCGCGGCGATGTGACGGCCCGCGCGCGGATCGAGGTTCATGTGCGGATTGCCCTGCGGATGCACGTCGCCGCTTTGGCGCGAGAGCGCGCTGGGTACGTCGAGCGCCGGCCAGCCCTCCGAGCAATTGACGAAGCCCGCTTGCCCCGGCTGGATCTTCGGATTGCGCGCGTTTTCGAGCAGTCCGGGAACGAAGGCCGTTTCGAGCGATAGTCCGATCTCGACGAACATGTCGGCCTTGTTCGCGGCGACGAGGTGCGAAGGCTTCAGCGAAACCGCGTGAGTGTTCTCGCGTCCCTTGCAGATGCAGGTGACGTCGACGCGCTCGCCGCCGATCGCGCGCACGATGTCGGCGAGGTCGGGGATCGTCGTCAGCACCTTGAGCGGGTCACCGGCGGCCGCATGGCTCGTGCCTGCGACGAACGACAGGCACGCGAGCAGTGCCCAAGCGATGCGAGGAAGGCGAATCATGTTCATGGTTCCGTTCGTGCTCACCAGTTCGCGCCGTGGCCATGGGCGCCGACGAAGGCCGAGTATTGCAACGCAACGCGCGTCGAGCGGCCGTCGATGTCGGAGTCGCCGCTCGAAACGCTCAGCCGCAAGCGCTGGAACTCCGAGAGCATGCGCGTGTAGTAGGCCTCGACCTCGTAGGCCTCCGCGCCGGAAGTCCCGGGCAGCTCGGTCGCGCTGAGCTGCACGCCCGCACTGTGGTAGCGGTCCCAGGCGTAGTCACCGAAGACGAAGCAGCCGTTGAGCGTGTCGTCGGTGACGTCGATCGCGTTGGCGACGATGCGCGAGCCCGTGTCGCCGGTCGCGAGCAAGAACTCGCCGCCGCAAGTCCAACGCTCTTCGCCGGTCTCGCCCGTCCAGCCGTAGGTCGCGTCGAAGCCCCACACGTAGTTGCTGAGATCGGTCGCGACATCCCCGCTCGGCGCGAAGTCGAGCGCGTAGTTCGGGATCCCGCGCAGCGAAGCACCGAGTTGCAGCACGCCGCTCTCGCCGACATCGCTGAAGCCCGTCGCGCGCGCGGTGAAGTTGAAATCCTGGGCGTCCTTGCGCGTCGCGATCGAAGGCTCGGCGGCCGCTGTCGGATCGAAGTCGTCGCCGACCTCCGGCAACAGGTTCGAGAACACGCCGATCGACCAACGCAGCACCGTCGTGTCGCCGACGCCCATCCAATCGTCCCACTGCACGCCGTCGCCTTTGATCTCGTCGCCCAGCAAATGACGCAGCGCGAGCGGGCGCTCGACCGTGCGCAACTCGTGGATGTGCGTCTGCATCTGCTTGCCGAAGTCGACAAAGAAGCGGCCTGCGCGCAGCGTGTTGTTGCCGCCGAGTGCCG
>CAYHRR010000120.1:0-9090 GCA_964358875.1 uncultured Planctomycetaceae bacterium
CGCACGTCTGCGACGCGCAACGCACGCGACGCCGAACTCGCGCTCGGCGACGCCGTCGCCGAATTCTCGGGCACGCCCTTCGAACGCGATCTCGCGGCGGCGCTCGGACACCTGCGCGACGACGGACGCTTTCCGACGCTCGTACCGCGCGGCGAGTGAGGCGCGTAAGGGCTGCGTGCTCGTTCCAGGTCGCGCCGCGCACGCGTTGTCTGGTGCGTCAGTCCTCGGACGTCTCAAAGGAGGTCAGCATGAAAAGTTTGACGATCGCCGCAGTTTTCGCGGCGTTGCTCGTGCCGGCATTGGCCGGCAAACGCCCTGCGAAAGCAGGCGAAATCAGCGGGTTCCGTTGCGACAACGAATGCCCGCTGGCCCACACGGCGAATCTCCATCGGGCCTACGGCCTCGAGTCGCGTTCGGTCTCCACGACCGTGCGCGCCGAGAGCGTCGTGCAGCTCGAGAAGAACTTGGCCCGCGTCTAGCGGACACCTTTCGCCGCGTCGGGGCGGAGCACACGGCGCCGCCTCGACCTTCAACTCAAGACCTGCGCGACGAACGAGAACTCACCATGCACTTGAAGACGACACGCAATCTGTTCGCAGCGCTCGCACTGTGCGCGAGCGTCGCCTTCGGCGGCACCGAACTGTCGAGCGCGGTCGACGCGTTCAAGAAGGGTGACTACAAAGCGGCGATCGAGTGCGCGGAGATGGTCGATGCGCAATCGCCGGACCACGCGAAAGCGCTCTACCTCGTGGGCGAAACGCAACTGCTGCTCGGTGACGCGGCGGCGGCGGAAGTCTGCTTTCGCGCGCTGCTCGGCGAACGCGCGCAGTCGCTTCCCGCGCGCACGGGACTCGGCCGAGCGTTGACCGCGCTCGGCAAACTCGACGACGCGGAGAAGGAGCTGCGCTGCGCCGTCGCGGCCGACGCGAAGGACGCGCAAGCGCGACGCGCACTCGGCGAGGCGCTGACGGCGGCGAAGAAGCTCGTTGCGGCGAAAACCGAGCTCGCCGAAGCCGCGAAGCTCGCGCCGGGTGACGCGTGGATCGCGCGCAGCCAGGTCGAGTTGGCGCTGCTTTCCGACGAAGCCAAAGACGCAGCGCGCATCGCCAAGGCTCTGTGCAAGGCGCAACCGAAACACCCGCTGGGTCCATTTTTGTCGGGCGTCGTGCTCGAAAAGCAGGGCGAGGACGACGAGGCGATCGAGGCCTACGAGAAGGCGCTCGCGCTCGACGAGACCTTTCTCGACGCGCACAAGAACCTGGCGATTTTGTGCCACACGATGAGCGCGACCTATTCGAACACTGCGCGCGTGCGCAAGTCGCTCGAGCACTACGAGCGCTACTTCGCGCTCGGCGGCAAAGACCCCGAGTTGAAGCAGACCTACGAGCAGGTGAAGTCGTTCGTCGAACCGATGCTCCCGCCCGTGAAGGACGGCAAAGGCAAGTAGCGCACCCCGAGTAGTCCGACCGTTTGTTTGGCCGCACGGTCGGTCGACAGCGCGCCCCGGCTTCGTTCGCAGGTCCCGCGACGAAGTCCGGGGCGCGTGCTTGGTGCGGCGTTGACTTGGCGCATACGGCGGCGCGTCAGGGGTGCAAGGTGAACTCGAGCGCGTCGGTGAATTGGCAAGGTCGATTCCGACGTCACCACGCCCCCGCGAGCCACCGCGCACCCACGCACCACCCGCAACGAGCGCCGCCGCGGCCAGCCGCCACCGCAACCTGTTCCATTACGAGAGAGTTGGAGTAGCCTGTCCCGCCCCGCTTGGCGCCCTCCCCAGCCGCCATCGCCCGTCGCGACCGCAACGTGAACCTCAGCCGCAGGGCTCGCAAAGGAAACACCGTGGACAAGCCGGAACTGCTGAAGATCGGAGAGTTCGCTCGGGTGGCCGGGACCAACCTGCGCACGCTCCGCTACTACGAGGAACTCGGGTTGCTCGCGCCCGCCTCGCGCAGCCAAGGCGGCTTCCGCTACTACCGCGCGACCGACGTCAACCGGCTCAGCATGATCAGCGACCTGCAGGAGCTCGGCCTGCACCTCGATCGCATCCGCCAACTGATGGCGACGCGCGAAGACGTCACCGACCGCGCCTCGTTCCTCAAGCGCGTGCGCGAGGCCCTGCGCGAACAAGACCGCCTTCTGCTTGAGCGCGTGCAGACCCTCGAAGACCAACGCGCGCGTATCGGCGCCGCGATGCGCAAGATCGAAGAGTGCGAGGGTTGCAAGCACATGCCGGCCGCGAACAACAATTTTTGCGAGCCCTGCGCCGTCACCGGACAGCCCTTGCCGGTCAAGGTCAGCGCGCTCTTCTGACACCCGGCGCGCCCACTGGCGCGCGGCCGCATGGCGACGATTTACTTCGACAACAACGCGACCACCGCTCCGGCGCCGGAGGTCGTCGACGCGTTGCTGCCCTACCTGCGCGAGCGTTACGGCAATCCTTCGAGCCTGCACCAGCTCGGCCGTGAAGCGCAGACGGCCGTCGCGGCAGCGCGCGCATCCGTCGCGCGCTTGCTCGGTGCGTCGAGCCCCAAGCAAATCGTGTTCACGTCGGGCGGCAGCGAGGGCAACCAAACGGCGTTGCGCGCCGGATCGAGGCTGAATCCAAGCCGAAAACGCATCCTGACGACCACGGTCGAGCATGCCGCCGTGCTCGAACCGCTCGCGGCATTCGAGGCGGACGGCTGGAACGTCGAACGCGTCGGCGTCGACGCGGAAGGCCGCCTCGACGCGCTCGCCTTCGCAGCGCGCATCGACGCCGACTGCGCGCTCGTGTCGGTGATGTGGGCCAACAACGAAACAGGCGTCGTCAACGAGCTCGCGCCGATCGCGCAAGCGTGCCGCCGCCACGGCGCGCTGCTGCACGTCGACGCTGTGCAGGCCTGCGGCAAGCTCGCGCTGAAGGTCGACGACCTAGGCGCCGACTTCGTCACGGTCAGCGCGCACAAGCTGCACGGAGCCAAGGGCGTCGGCGCGCTGTACGTGCGCCGCGGCCTCGCGCTCGCGCCGCTGATCCGCGGTGGCGGTCAGGAGGACGAGCGGCGCGGCGGGACGGAGAACGTGCCGGCGATCGTGGGCTTCGGCCGCGCGGCGCAACTCGCGCGCGACTGGCTCGCGAGCGACGGACCGGCGCGCCTCGCGACGATGCGGGACGAGCTCGAACGCCGCCTCGTCGCGCGCATTCCCGACACCCACGTCCACGGCGCGGCAGCACAGCGCGTCGCGAACACGACCAACCTGCGCTTCGAAGGCGTGTCGGGCGAAGCGGTCGTCAATCTCATCGCCGACGAAGGCCTGTGCGCCTCGACCGGCGCCGCCTGCTCTTCATCGCGCCATCGTCCCTCGCACGTCTTGATGGCGATGGGCCTCGATTCCGCGCAAGCCTCGTCGAGCGTGCGCTTGTCGCTGTCGCGCTACTCGACCGCGCTCGAGGTCGATGCCGCCGTCGAGATCCTGGTCGGCGCCGTCGCGCGCCTGCGCGCCTTGGCCGGCACTTCACGAAGTTGAGCTCCGGCTCAGGCGCGCGCGCCCGCGCGGCCGACTACACTTCTCCGCCCTCGCGTCCCCCTGCCATGCCGGAAAGCGTTTCCACCTACCGAACCCGCGTCGCGGGGCTCTGGAACACGGAGCACCAACTGCTCGGCCCCGACGGGCCGATCGGGACGCTCAGCGTGCGCCGCAACGGTTGGGGCACGGTCACCAGCGGCGATTGGCAGCCCGTCCAGGGCGAGAAGCTGCTCCTGCGGCGCGATCCCGGTCTGTTGCGCAGTCAGTTCTCGCTGTGGACCGAGGGCCGCGAGTGGCTCGGCTCGTCGCTCCGTTGGAGCTTCCTGCGACGCGAGATCGTGCTGCACACCGGCAGTCGCCCCCTGCGCCTGTTGCCGCTGCGCGGTTGGCGCTGCGGGTGGACGATCCAGGCGCCGCGCACGGGCGAGATGGCGCGCATCGACCTCGGACTGCTCGGCCGCGGCGGGCGCATCGAGATCTTCCGCAAGCTCGAGTTCGAGCTCGTGGTCTTTTCCTACTTCCTGGCTTGGCAGGTGCGCCGCGAGTCCTTCTGGCCCGGCCCGTTGGTCGAAGAAGGCCCAACGATGGCGTCGCTTCCCAAGACCCCGGCGGGCGCCAAGTAGCTCGCTAACATTCGCCTTTCGTCCGGGAAGAACCCCCGTCCCTCGGTCGTCCATCGTCGGAATCTTCACTCGATTTCCAGCCGGCGACCACGCACTGATCTCCCTGCCGTTTCCAGCACCTAGGTGCTTCTGAAGCCCCGAGCCGACCACCCGCCATGCGACCCCTGCCCGTACTCATCCTCGTCCTGATCGCCATCGCCGCCACCGTCGCCGCCCTGTTGCTGCGCAGCCCGACGCAGACCACGCCGGTGGTCGCACCGACGCCGATCGTCGCCACGGAACGCCCGGCGGAGGACACGACCAACCGCATCGCGACGCCGGTCGAAGAAACGCGCGCGGACGCGGCGCCGGCGACGGCACCGAGCGACGACGAGGACGACACGATCGTCAACAACCGCCTGACGGGCCTGGTGCTCAACGATCAAGAGCAGCCCATCCCCGGCGCGACGGTCAAGCTCTCGCAGGGCGCGATGATGGGCGAGTCGATCGCCAACGACTTCTTCATGGGCCGCGAGACGTCGAGCGACGTGGTCCTCGAAACCACGACCGATGCCAAGGGCGCGTTCATGTTCCGCGCCGTCGAGCCGGCGCGCGCTTACTACGTGATGGTGGTGCACTCCGAGTACGCCGCCGTCCAAGAGGAAGGCATCCGCATCGGCAAGAGCGGCGACTACCGCGCTCCCGACCTGGTCATGCACGCCGGCTCGCGCATCTTCGGCGTGGTGGTCGACGTTGAAGGCCGTTCGATTGCCGGCGCGACGCTCGATCTCGATTCCGCCTACATGATGGGCGTCGAAACCAAGAGCCCCGACCGCGTCTCGACCGTCACCGACGCCAACGGCAACTACGAGTTCCGCAACGTCTCGGCCGGCGCGCGCAGCCTCACCTGCTGGGCAGACGGCTTCGACCGCCAGATCAGCTCGAGCCCGCAGCCGACCGGCATGCCCGACTCGCAGATCCAAGTCGACTTCCGCCTGGCGATCGGCCATCCCGTCGGCGGCCGCGTGTTCGGACCGCAGGACGAAGGCATCGAAGGCGCGACGGTCATCGCCATGAACTTCGGCGGCGCGACCTCCTCGCGCGGCGAAGCTGTCACCGACGACCAAGGCAACTTCCAGATCATGGGCCTCGCCCTGGGTCAGTACCTGCTGATCGTGAAGGCCCCGGGCTACCGCCGCGCGGGCCAGAACCGCGTGCAAGCGGGCGACCTCAACGTGATGGTCGAGATGGTCAAGCAGAACACGCTGACCGGCCACGTCTTCGAAGCGGGCACGCGCAAGCCGGTGTCGACCTACACGGTCCAAGTGCTGCGCGCGCAGACTGCGATTCCGGCGCAGGGCAACCAGCTGACCAATTACGAGCCGACCGACGTCAAGCAGAAGGTCGAAGGCTCCCGCGACGGCGCCTTCGAATTGATCGGCGTCGATCCGGGCACCTTCGCGTTGAAGATCAGCGCCAGCGGCTACGCCTCGAAGATCACCGACAACTTCTCCGTGGTCGACGGCCAGATGCAGCCTGCGCTCGAGGTGCTGCTGTCGAAGGGCGGTTCGCTCAAGGGCCGCCTCGTCGACGCCGTCACCGGCAAGCCGGTCAGCGGCGCGCAAGTGAGTTCGAAGGACGGCGACGCGCCCGGTGATTTCATCGATCCGATGTTCGAGGCGATGGTCGCGACGCGCGCCACCGAGCGCAAGACGCGCACCAACGCCGAGGGCTTCTTCGAACTGAAGCTGCTCAATCCCGGCCGCTATCGCCTGTTGATGGAACACGCCAACTACACGACCGAGTGGGTCAACAACCTGATCGTGATGGAAGGCCAACCGACGGACGCCGGTTCGACTTCGCTGCACAGCGGCGGTTCGGTCAGCGGCAAGGTCGTCGACGGCTCGGGCAAGCCCTGCGCGCGCGCGCAAGTGCGCATGTACAACGAAGGCTCCTTCGACGTGCTCACGGCGCGCACCGACGGCGAAGGCCGCTACACGCTCGAGCACATCAAGCCGGGCATCTACAAGATCTCGGCCATGCGCACCTCCGGCGCGGGCGGCGATGCGATCGACAACCTGATCGACCAGGGCAATTCCGAGAGCCAAGTGCAGGTTTTCGAAGGCAAGCCTTCGAGCCGCGACATCACGCTCGGCAACTGAACCCGCAGCACGCGTGAAGGAACGCGCAGCGCGCGGCGACGTCACCCAGCGCCGCCCGATCGCACTCGCCGAGGGCCACCTCAGCGAGCACGATTGGGCGGCGTTGTTGTCGGCCGAGTTGAACTGCGAAGTGAGCGTGCGCTACGGCCGCGCTCGTCGCAGCGTGATCCGCGTCGAGCGTCGACCGCGCGGTTTGGTGCTGCACTTGTCGAGTTTTTTCGCCGGCGCGCCGCACGAAGTCCGCGACGCGCTCGTGCGCTGGCTGCGTTCGGGCAAGCGCGCGCGCGCCGCCGTGCGCACGCTCGACATGTGGATCGACACGCGCGTTCGCGAGTTGCACACCGTCGCTCCGCGCACCGTCAAGTTGGTGCCGCGCGGCGCGGTCCGCGATTTCACCGACATCGCGACCGAACTCGCTGCGAGCGAATTCCATGGCGAGTTCGGCGGCGCGCGCCCGTGGCCCGCGCTCGGCTGGGGTCGCGCTGCGCCGTCGCGCTCGCGCCGTTCGCTGCGCCTTGGTTCCTTCGATTCGGTGACGAAGTCCGTGCGCGTCCACCCCGTGCTCGATTCCGCCGACGCGCCGCGTTGGTTCGTGCGCTACGTGATGTTCCACGAGCTGCTCCACGCCGTGCTCGACGCGCCCCACGACGGCCGCGCGCGGCGCCGCCACCACGGCCCGGACTTTCGCGCGCGCGAACAGGCCTTCGCCGACACTGCGCGCGCGCTCGACTGGCAGCGTGAACAGATCCGCGCCTTGATCCGCTGCGCGCGCGCCGGCAAGCCCTTCGAACTTGCAGCGCGTCCTGCGCGCAAGAGTCGCCTGCGCAGCGCGCTGAGCTGGGTTCAGACGACGCTCTTCGATTGAGCGCGCGCTGCGCGGATTCGTCCGCGCGCCCCGCTCAGCGCTTGGCCGTATTCGGCACGTTCGCGCCGGTGAGACACGTGCCGAGCACGTTCGCGCCCATCGCTTCGAAGGCGCTGCAAACCTGATCGACGTAACCGCGCGGCGTCGAACCGAGGCGCACGACGACGACGACGCCGTCGCACATCGCGCCGAGCAAACTCGCGTCGCTCGTCGTCGTTGCCTCGGGCGTGTCGATCAACACATAGTTGAAGCGCTGCTTCAACGTGCGCAGCAACGTGCGCATGCGATCCGAGGCGAGCAACTCGCTCGCATTGCGCTGCTTGGCGCCCGGGCCGACGATCGTCACGCCGGGCAGCGCCGTCGGGCGCGTCGCTTGATCGAGCGGCAGGCGCCCGCCGAGCAGTTCCGACAAGCCCTGCGCGCGCGGCAAGCCGAGGTAATCCTCGACGCCCGGTGCATGTGCGTTCGCGTCGATCACCAACACCTTGACGCCCGGCAATTCGGCGAGCGCGAAGGCGAGATTGAGCGTCGCCACGGTCTTGCCTTCGCCGCGCAAGGCGCTCGTGATCACGATCGTGCGCGGCGCGCTGTCGGGATTGAGCGCGACGAGCGAGTTGCGCAGGCTGCGGAATTGCTCCGCTTGCTGCGAGTCGGGTTCGCTCGCGACGACCAGCTCTTCACGGTTGATCGGAACGCGGCGCGACTCCTCGGCGTTGGCGATCGGAAGCGGCGCGGCTTGATTCGAGTCCTGTGTGGGCGTCATGCGGTGCGCCTGGGGGGCGTGGCGAAGAGGATGCTCCATCGGACCTGGCCTTGCCAATTCCCAAGCGGAAAGTCTTTCGCAGGTTCAGCGATCGAGCGCTTCGAGACTGAGCGGTCGCGCGCCCGGGAAGCGCGGCCAAAGACCCGCGTCGACCCGCGCCCAGAGCGGATGGTCGGCGTGCTCGCGCAGCGCCGAACGCAATTCGCGCAGCAGCTTGGCCGCAGCACCGTCCTCGCCGCGGGCGCGCAGACGTCGCAACGCTCGCTCGTAGGCGTCGATCCACGGCGCGTCGAGCGACTTCTCGACGGCGATCACGCGTTGAGCGTGTTCGCCGAGGAGTTTGCGCGCGGCCTCGCCGCCGTCCTCACCCGCGAGCGCGCCGATCAGCGGCCAGTCCTCGAAGCGCACCGGCGTCTTTGCGAGCACGTCGAGCGAAAGTTGCGCGCGGCGCGGCTCATCGAGCACTCCCGCGAGCAACGCGACGCGCTCGAGCCGCGCCGCGAGGCCCTCGTTCGGAGCTTGCGCCGCGCGCGACAGCAAGTCGCGCACACGAACTCCGTCGCCGAGTTGAACGCGTTCGGCGAGGCACTCCGCGAGCGCAGCTTCCGGAGCGTTCGTAGCGAGCCAGTCGGCCGCGAGCGCTGCGGCGACTTCGAGCCCGTCGTCGGTGACGAACCACCACTCGATCAACAGGCGCCGCGCGCCGCTGCCGAGACCGCGCCCCGCGCTCGGGCTCGCCCACGCCGCGCTCGGTCGCGCACGCAGTGTCTGCACGTCGCTCACGAAGTGCGGCGCGCCACCGTCGCTCGCTGCGGCCTCCAACAACTCGGCGGAACAAGCGATCGTCCGGTTTTCACTCGAAGTCTCGCTGCGCGCGAGCATGTGCAGCAAAGCGACGCTCATCCGTGCGAAGGCGCGCGCGTCGCCGTCGAAGCCGACATCGAGCGCCTTGCCTGTCGCGACAATTTCGCGCGCCGCTTTGCGCAAGCCAGGAGTCGCCGCGCCGAGGCCCGCACACACTCCAGCGCCGAAGGTCGTCACGCGCTGGCTTCGAAACATGCCCGTGGCCGAGGCCTCGAGTGCCTCGACGATGTCGCGGCCATCGAGACCCGAACGCGGAACCTGCGCGTAGGCGAAGCGCAGCCGCTGCTCAAAGGTGACTGACTCGCGCGCGAACAGCGGCTCGGCGCGCTT
>CAYHRR010000121.1:0-9076 GCA_964358875.1 uncultured Planctomycetaceae bacterium
CGCGGGATCCCCGGCTCGCCGCCGTGCGTATCGGTCCTTCAGCCATGCTACGACCCGGTCCGCAATCAACGGGTCGCGGCGGATACCGGCGTTGGATAGCTTCGCGCCGTGCGGTTCGGGGCCGACCCATCCCGAGAAGCCATACGGGGCAAGTGGATCGGCCTGCAGGTAGCGTTGCACCGCGTCGGGGTCGACGATGTGCGCGCAAGTTGCGCGACCTCGCGACGTCGCACGCGCCGGCTCGCGAGCGTTGCTTCGACGCGGCGCTTTCGTGGAAGCACGATGCGTGGGTCGGCGCAGAGGCCTTCGGTCGCACAGCACAAGACGAGCTGCCAGGCGTGACGGATCGGCGCGAAGGCCGCGTGCATCGGTCGGGTGTCGCGCGCTGCATGCGAGCGCAAACGCGCCGGCGTCCGTGCCGTGTCGGACGCAGTGCAAGGCTGAGCGCGCAGCGCCGTCGGACTCGCCGCCGCGCTGCTCGCCGCGAGCGCGCTACGCTGCGCCGAAACCAGGAGCCTGCATGCGCACCGTCGTCGTTCTGAATCAAGACCAAATGGGCCACGGCGATCGCGTGCTCGGTCAGAAAATCCTCGGCACGTTCCTGCGCAAGGCGATCGTCTTGGAGGAGCTCGACGCGCTCGTGTTCTTCAACTCGGGTGTGATGTTGTTGACGGCGGCATCGCCGGTGCTCGCGGAATTGACGTTGCTCGGCGAACGCGGCGTCGACCTCGTTCCGTGCGGCACGTGCGTGCAACACTTCGGCGCGCAGCTCGTCGTCGGCAAGGTCTCCGACATGGACACGATCCTGAAAGAGCTCGCTGCCGCCCAGAAGGTGATCACGCTCTGACGTCGCGCACAGCGACGATGCGCACGAGCAGCGCCAGCGCCGCATCGTCCAGTCCGGTGAGATCGAGCTCCTCGCCTGCGCGTACTTCGCGCGCCCACAAGCTGTCTCCCGTCGCGAGCGTGAACGGCGCTTCCTCGCCCGTGAGCCGCGCCTCGACGCGTCCGCCGAGCACATGGAGAAAGGCGTGGCCGGCGCCGAGTGTTTCGCGCGTTCGCCGGCGACCCAGCTGGAGCACTTCGACGTCGGCGCTCACGCACGTGCGTCGCGCGAGGACATTGAAGTCTTCCACGGAGCCGTCGGTCAGCGTCGCATGCGTGGCAAGCTCGCCGGAGAAGCGATACGGCTCCAAACGCCGCACTCGCGCGCGCCGCGCCGGTGCGCCGTGTTCGAGCGTCAACGCCGAGCCGCTCGTGACGACGAGCGTGCGCTCGTAGCCGGGAAAGGCCGAGAACGGCCCGCTTTCGGTTACGGCGGCGCGCGCCACGCGCCAGTTGAAATCACCGCGTTCGAACGTCGCGCCGCTCGGCCACAGCGCGAGCTCGCGCGTCACGCCGCGACCATTTCTCCACGGCACGCTGCGCGCGTCGCGCGGTTCGAGGTGCACGACTTCACGCATGCGCGCAACGTAGCGCCGCCTGCGGGCTTCGACACGCGCGCGTCAGCCGCCTTGTTTGAACAGGTCGAGGAAACGATTCTCGTAGCGTGCGAAGAGGTGGCGCCGGTCGAGTTCGGCTTTCAACTCGAGCGCCTTGGAACGATCGAGCTTTGCTTGGGCGAACAGTGCCTCGATGCGTTCTTGGACCTGCGGCGAGAGCGTGCGCCGTCGAGGAGCTCGCGGAGCCGAACGAGTCTCGTGCTCCTCTTCGCCCGCCTCCGGCGGCGGCGCGGTCAGTTGCGCGGCGCGCTGCAGACCTTCGAGATGCCGCACGAGGTCGCGCTCGATGCGCGCCGCATCGAGGTCGAGCTCGGTCAGATCGAGCGGAACGCCCGACAGCTCGCTGAAAACGCGCAGCACTGCGGCCGACGCCTTTGGATTGGGTACCGGCGCCGCGAAAAACGGGAACTCACCGAGCAGCCCGATGGCGGGCAAGTCGCGCGCGGCGGCGGCGGCCAGAAACACTCCGTTGAGGCCGGTGACTTCGCCTTCGGTGAGCAGCGTGATGCTCTCGCGCGTCAGCTCGAGCAGCAGCTCGCGCCGCGTCGCGACGGCGAACACGCGTGGCGCGGCCGTCGGGTGGATCGGCGTCGCCATCGCGGCGAAGGTGAAGACGCGCTCGACACCGAGCTTGGCCGCGATCTCGAGCAACGCCTCGCAGTAGCGGAAGCCGTCGGAGTTCGGCTGGCGATCGCCGAGCATCACGAGCACGTCGCGCACTCCGCGCGGATCGCGCCACACGTAGAACACGCTGTGCGGAAGCTCGCCGGGCTGCACGAGCCCGCCCTTGACGGCGATCGATTGCAGTTCGAAGAAGCCGCGCGGATCGAGCTCGGCCAGCGCTTGCGCGGCGAGCTGACGCACGAGGTACGAACCTGAAATCTGAGCGACGCCGCCCATGCCGGGCCAGACCGCGACGAGCCACGGGTTGCGCAGCGGAACTTCGAGCATGCGTTCGTTCATGCGGGCCTTCTTGCGAGCGTGCACATTGGACGGGTGCAATTCGATGGAGGTGCGGCCAAGCGCACCTGCGCGAGCTTCGAAATCGTGCGCGATGCGCCGTGCATGCGGCAGCGCCATCGGCCGTCGCTCTCGGATCGCGCGCGACGCCATGCGGTGCCGTTTCGAAGCGTGCGCTGCGCGGCGATCGTGTACGGCGTGTTCATGGGCGCGGACTCGCTCCGTCCATAGCTCAATCGCGCTGCAGCCTCCAGTCGCCGCGTGCGCCTCGCGCCGGAGCGGCGCGTGCGGGTCGTCCTGAACGCGAAATCGGCCGCCGCGTTGGACGCAGACGGCCGATGTGAGAAGGCGCAGTCGAAGGATTTTCGACGTGCAGTGTGCGAGGCGAGTCGAGCGCTAGCGACGCCCGCGGCCGCCGAAGCCGCCGCCACCACCGCTTCCGCCATAGCTTCCGCCGTAGCCGCCGGAGTCACGATCGCGCGTGCGCACGTTCTGCTCCTTGGCTCCGTTGACCTTGATGGTCTTGCCGTCCATCTGCGTTCCGTGCAGCGCCGAGATCGCGGCGGCGGCCTCTTCGGGCGTGCCCATGTCGGCAAAGGCGAAGCCGCGCGGAGTGCCGCTGGTCGCGTCCTTCTTGATCGTGATCCAAGTCACCGTTCGACCGTCGCGTGTGAGCACTTCGCGCAACGCCGACTCGGTCGTCTCGCGGGACAGGTTGCCAACATAGATTCGGGACATACGGATTCGATTCGGAAGGAGCGAGGCGCGGCGCTGTGGACCGATCGATGCCGCGCCGGCGTTTCGAGTTCGGTGGAGAACGAGTGAACAGCCCTTGCGGCGCTGTGTTTGGATCAGAGCGCGACGAGCGCCGACCGTGGTCAGTGCTCGTCGCGCGCGTGGTCACCGCGAAAGCGCGGAGCGCTTACCAGCGGTTGCCGCCACCGCCGCCGCCACCACCACCGCCGCGCTCACCGCGACCGCCGCCACCACCCGGTGCACGGGGTGCGCGTTCTTGCGCTTCGTTGACCTTGATTTGGCGGCCGTCGAGGTTCGAGCCGTCGAGCGCCTTGATGGCGGCGTCAGCGTCGCCCTTCGAGCCCATCTCGACGAACGCGAAGCCGCGCGGGCGGCCCGTTTCGCGGTCGGTCATGATGGTGACTTCCTTGACCGTGCGTCCACCGGCGGCGCATGCATTGCGGAGCGAGTCCTGGGTCGTGTCCCACGAGAGATTGCCGACGTAGAGTCGTGACATGTGTTGAGTTCGATCGGAAAGAGAATGTGCAAGCTGACCGATCGACTCGACAGAGCGGAAGATGGGGCAGTCCAGCAGCGGAGTTGGAAATCGATCGGTGCCGGCCATCCGGTGCCTTTCGAGCGGGCCACGGTAGCGTCCAAAACCTGAAAAAATCTTCGGCAGGCTGAAATGTCGCCGCGCGGCTCTGGTCAGCCGCCGCCGAGGGGAGCTTGGGAGCTAGGGGCCGCTTGGGGCCTACCCGGCGCTCGACCGCGCTCCGTCACCGAGCGGCCACAGCTCGAAACTCGCCCGCTTGGCGCCGCGCAACGTACGCAGTTCGAGGTACTGCGGCGGAGTGGCGCCGCGCACCGCTGGCTCACCCTGCCAAACAGCGCGTGTCTACGCGGTGCCAACCGAAAGTGCGTGGGAGGGCACGGTTGGTCTTGCACCTTTGGGTACTCGCTTCGACCCGGACGCACGTGATGCGGCGTCCGGCCCGTCGTTACCTGCAGCAACGCGCGGCATGGGCCGGCAGACGCTGCACCATCTACGGGTTCGGCTCGCTTGCGTCTTGCGACGGCTGCTCGTGCGAGGCGGCGCGCGCGTGGGCGACATGCCGAGCGACGCACCTTGCATCGATGAGCTCGACCGCGAAAAAAAAACTTCTGTGGATCTTCGAGGGTGTACCGCACCGCGACGACGTGGGTTATGCTCCTCGCAGTCCTCGTCGTGTCGGCGCTGATGCGAATGCGAGCCGTGTCAGCGCACGGGAAGCACGATGAGGAGCCTCCCTCGGGCCAGTGATCGGCAAGGATCACTGGCCCCCTTTGTTTCTCGGCCGGAAGGCCTGTTTCTCAGCCGGAAGGCACGTCACCGCGCGCGCTACCGCGGTGCGGGAGTCGCTGTGCGTCGCTCGGGTGGAACTTGACCCGGCACGTTCGTGTCGGCTGCGGCACACGCGCGCGCTGCGCTGAAGCGAGTGCGCCACAACGCGGGCATCCACGCCGTCCTATCGACGTCTCCAATAAGCGACGCTCGCGCGTTCGACCTCACCGCTAGTTCGACCACGCGCTCGACGTGACGCCTGTTGCGCCGAGCAACGTGCTCGCGCATGGAGCACGGCCGCGCTTGCGCCAGCCGCTGACTCACCAGGGCTGCGGCAAAATCGGGCGCGCACAGCCGATCGCCCGCGCGAAGCGAGGCACGTATCGCAGTGATGTCGCTGCGCGATTCGCTCGAAGCGCGCTCGAAACGTGCTTCGCCGGGCGCGCATCGTCGGGTCGAAAGCCCAACCAAGGGCCACACCAACAACGACTCACTCCATCGGAACTTTGGTCGCGCGCAGGGCGTGCGCGCGTCCCGTGGACTTGCTGAGCGCCGCCGTCTCGAGCTCCGCTTCGGCCTTGTCCGGGTACGCAAACGTCTTCACCACCGCGCCCGTGGAACTGCAGATTTCCCAGACGATTTTGACGCGGATCGGCTTGGCGACCCGTTTCGGCCGAGTGCCCGGCACCTTGGGGGCGGCCTTCTTCGCTGCCTTCTCGAGTGCTGTGAGCCGAGCTTCCTCGGCCGCGCGTGCGATGCGTTCACGGTTGGACATGGGCGACATGCTACGCGAAGGTCGGTGACGAATGCGCTCCGCGCCTTTGTCGCCGGCGCGGATCCGCGCGGGGAGCGCATCGGAACTCGAGGGCGTTCCGACTCGGTCGCTGGGTGGCCGGGGGATCGAGATCGAAGCCCAGCGCAGGTTGCAAGCGCGACGTCCGAAAATTTGGAGGCTTCGCCACCCAAGCTAACCTGGCGTTGACCGTACGATTACGCTGCGCGAGCCTGTCGCGCCGCGCATGACGGCGCGGCCGATCGCACGCTCAGCACGGGGTCGGACCAGGAAGCATCGCGCGCCGCGCAGCCGCGTGAGTCAAAGCCAAGGGAGCATCGTGGAAGACGCTTCTCACACGGGTGTGAACACCGAGTCCTCGAAGACGTCGCTGAACTCCGGCGAGTCGACGAAGCATGCGCGCCTGCGCCTCGTGCCGGTCGTGCTGGCGCTCTCGCTGCTCGGATTCGTCCTCGTTCCGCCGATCCGCGGCCATACGCGGCTCGCTTGGACCTTCGCCGCAGTCGCCGGAGTGTTGGTGGTCTGGCAGGTGCTCCTGTGGATCCACGCCGCGCGCCTCGGACGGACGCTCGGAGTCGAGCTCGTGCGCCCGCTCAAGACGCACTACATCCAGGCCAGCATCCAGATCTGCATCTACACCTATTGGGGTTGGTACTGGCCCAAGGTGTATTCGGCCGCCCCGCTGATTCTCGGTCAGCTGGTCTTCTACTTCGCGCTCGACGCGCTGTTGAGTTGGTCGCGCGGACGCAGCTGGCGCATCGGCTTCGGCCCCGTGCCGATCATCTTGAGCGTGAACTTGTTCATGTGGTTCAAGAGCGACTGGTTCGTGTTCCAGTTCGTGCTGCTGGCCGCCTGCGCCTTCGGCAAGGAGTTCATCCGCTGGAATCGCGACGGCAAGAACACGCACGTCTTCAATCCGTCCGCGTTCGGACTGGCGCTGTGCTCGATCGTGTTGATCTCGACGGGAACCACGCGGTTGACCTGGGGTGTGGAGGTCGCGACGACGCTCGCGCGCCCGCCGCACATCTACCTGCAGCTCTTCCTGCTCGGGCTCGTCGTCCAGTACTTCTTCTCCGTCACGCTGATGACGCTGTCTGCGGTCGCGGTGCTGTGCCTGCTCAACCTCGCCTACACAGGAAGCACGGGTGTCTTCCAGTTCGTCGACACGAACATCCCGATCGCGGTGTTCCTCGGCCTGCACTTATTGGTGACCGATCCGTCCACGTCGCCGCGCACCAACGGCGGCCGAGTGGTGTTCGGCAGCCTCTACGGCGCGGCGAATTTCGCGCTGTTCTCGCTGCTCGGCAAATACGGAGTGCCGGACTTCTACGACAAGCTGCTGCCGGTCCCGATCCTCAACCTGTGCGTGCCGTGGATCGATCGCTTCGCGCACTTCGGCGTCGTCGGTCGGTTCGAGCGCTGGCAGGCGCAGTTCCAGCCCAAGAAGCTGAACCTGTTCTACATGGGCTGCTGGGTCGCGTTGTTCGCGACCATGCTCGCCACGGGTTTCGTCGAGGCGCCGCACAAGGGCGCTTCGATCGCGTTCTGGAAAAAGGCCTACGAAGAGGGCCGACCCTACGCGGCTCAGAACCTGGTCAAGATGATCGGATCCCAGGCCGACGGCGAAATCGGCGCAGCCAAAGGTCCGGCATGCAACGAGCTGGGATTGATCTACGCCGAAGGAAAAATGGCGGCGCGCAATCCGGATGCAGCCGCGCATTACTTCGCGATGGCCTGCGAGCTCGGCGTCCTGCGTGGCTGCGAGAATTTGGTCGCGCTGCAGCTCGCGCGCGCGCCGGCGGAACCGAGCGAGCGTGCGACGCAACAGGCTCTCGACCGACTCGAGCAGGACTATGCCAAGCGTCCCGACGGTCGCGGTTGCGCGCTGCTCGGCTTCGCGTACGAGACCGGGCGCGGACGTCCGCTCGACGCCGTGCGCGCGACCGAGCTGTACGTCGAGGGCTGCAAGAAAGGCAACGTCGCCGCGTGCTTGGGCCTCGTGCGCCTCGGCTTTCGAGCCGACGCCGCCGACTTGCGCGACGCCGCGCGCATTCTCGAGCGCGCCTGCGAATCGGGTGACGCGCAGAGTTGCTTCTACCTCGCGCACCTCCATCACGCCGGAAACGGAGTTCGGCGCGACGAAGCGCGCGCGCAGGCGTTGCTCGATCGAGCTTGCAAGCTCGGATCCACAGCGGCGTGCGAGGCCATGAAGCAGCCGGAGCACTGGCCGGAGCTCGTGCCCGAGTTGATGGAGCGTTCGTCGCCGTAGTGCGCGACTGCGCGCGCGGTGTCGCCGCTGCGCTGCGGTGTGCACTCGCCTGTCGGCCGTGACTTTCGCTCTCGGCGATCAACGCGCTTGCGAATGTGCGAGGGCCTACGAACGCACACGCCGACAAGACTCCCGCGCCGCGTGCTCGCGCCGCGGTGCGTCGCGCGCGAGTCGTTCCCTTCCGCGCTGAGTTCACCCGTTTCCGCACGCCTCGAATCAGGCCCTACGGAAGGCTGCGCAGAGCTACCGCGTCACGCGCGTTTTCAGGCGTTTCCCGCTGTGATTCAGCAGGAATCGGAGAGGCGCTACCCCCAGCTGCTTATGTCGAGCTGCAGCCGTTTGGAGTTCACTTCTTCCAGACACACTGACAACCCAGATGCGCCTTCCAACGCCGCCCGCGGCAACCGAAAACACGCGCGCGGAAGTGCCCGACAGCGAGCACTCGAGGCCCGATGGCCACCAACGCGACGACGCACCAGGGACAACCAAACTCACCCTTCGGAGGGTCATGAAATGAAACGCATCTTGTGGGCGATGATCAGCGCGGCTCCGCTCCTCCTTACCAACTCCGCCATGGCCGGCGACTATCACAAGGACGGGACGCTCCTTTGCTCCCAGTGCCACGTGATGCACTTCAGCCAGAGCCACGGCTACAACGCCGACGGCACGGGCTTCGTGTTCACGCCGATCGGGTCGACCCCGCACCACTACCTGCTGCGCGGTGAGGTCAACGATCTGTGCCTGGCCTGCCACGACAACAGCGGCATCGCACCCGACGTCTACGGCGCGACCAACACCGGCAACGGCCCGACCGACGTGCGCTTGGGCGGCTTCCTGAACAAGCTCGGCGACGCCACTGAGGCGAGCGGGCACACCCTCGGTTCCACCGCGATCGCTCCGGGCTCCACGGGCGCGGGTTGGTCCAACGCAACCGGCCTCGACTGCACCAACTGCCACAACCAGCACGGCGGCAGCCAATCCGGTTCCGCCTACGGCGCGGCGGGCTACAGCCT
Organism: uncultured Planctomycetaceae bacterium; assembly: GCA_964358875.1. GTDB lineage: Bacteria > Planctomycetota > UBA1135 > UBA1135 > CAYHRR01. The sequence goes on from CAYHRR010000121.1 coordinate 8,597, forward strand.
GTACCGCAACCTGCGCGTCACGGCCGGCCAGGCCGCGTCCAACACCACAGTGGTGTCCTACAACTACACCGCGCACGGCACGAACGACTTGACCCGCGACGTGTTCGAGCGCGCGAGCGCCGAGTACGACGAAGCGGACGTCGACTGGAACGCGCCGGACAACACGAACTCCGCCATCGGCAAGTTCTGTGCGGGTTGCCACGGCAACTTCCACGGCGTGGTCGGCAGCGCGGAAATCGGCGGCGTCGCAGCCGGCGCAGGCTTCGACGAATTCGTCCGCCACCCGGCGGCCGGCGTCAACATCGGCGCGCTCGGCGGCGGCCACTCCAGCCTCACGCTGTTCAACGCCCACACCAACAAGGTCAAGGTCATGAGCCCGACCGGCGTGTGGGGCGCGAGCCACCCGTCCGACGTGACGCCGACGTGCATCAGCTGCCACAAGGCGCACGGCAACGGCAACGCCTTCGGCCTGATCTATCG
>CAYHRR010000122.1:0-9021 GCA_964358875.1 uncultured Planctomycetaceae bacterium
GGCGTGGTAGTGGTGGGCGCGGGCTAACCCCGCGATGGGCGCGAGCGCCTTGGGGCTCATCCACGACTCGATCGGCGTGCCGCCCCAATCGGCGCTGACGAGGCCGATCGGCACGCCGAGTTCCGCCTGCAACTTGCGGCCGAAGTAGTAGGCGGTCGCGCTGAAACGGCCGACCGTCGCGGGCGAGCAGACCGTCCAATGGCCTTGCGAATCGACGCGCTCGTAGTTCGAAATGCGATTGGGCACGTCGAAGAAGCGGATGCTCGGGAAGTTCGCGGCGGCGATCTCCTCCGCTGCCCCCGGAACGCCGGGGCGCGCGTTCGGCCAGAAATCGACCGCGCACTCCATGTTCGATTGGCCCGAGCAAAACCACACCTCGCCGACCTGCACATCGCGCAAGGTGCGCTCGCCGTCGCCCTTGATCGCGATCGTGAACGGCCCGCCCGCCGCCGGTGTCGCGAACACGGCCTTCCAGTGACCGCTCGTGTCGACGAGCGCGCTCACGGCCTCGTTCGCCCACTGCGGTTGCACCGTGATCGTCGCGCCGGCGCGCGCTCGACCCCACAACGCGACGTCGGTCTTCTGCTGCAACACCATGCCGTCGTCGAGCACCTTCGGGAGCTGCAATTGAGCGCTCGCGTGCGCCGCGAGCGAAGCGACGGCGATCCAAGAGACGGCGGACGTGAACGGAGCGAAGTCGTGGCGCATGGAATCCTTCGAGCGAGGGAGGGCCGCGGAGTGTACGGCCACCGTGCTCGCGCTCCGACCGCAACTAGCTCCGCGACGCGCAGCGTTTGGAGCGCGCGAGAATCCGTGGAAGTCCTGGCCCGTTTTTTTCGCCGGCGGCATCGTGTCCGCGCCGCCCAGCGGCGCCACTCCAGGGGAACTCACGATGAACTGCGCCGCCGTCGCTGCACTTGCTCTCACCTTGTCCGCTGCGGCGGTGGCGCAATCGTTCGCGGACGACACGACCTCGATCCCGCAAGGCTCGCCCTGGAACGCGGGCTACACCGAGAATGTCGAGTTCATCGACGTCGATCTCGACGGCGACATGGATGCGGTGTGGGCCAACGGCGGCGAGTTCGGCAACGAACAGGATCGCCTGTGGATCAATCACGGCGGAGCGCAGGGTGGCGCGCTCGGCACCTTCGTCGACGAGACGTCGACGCGCTATCCCACCGTGCTCGACGACAGCCGCGACGCGGACTTCGTCGACCTCGACCTCGACGGCGACTTCGACGTGTTCGTCTCGAACACCTCGGGCATCGCCAATCAGTCCAATCGCTTCCTCGTCAACATGGGCGGAGCGCAAGGCGGCACGCTCGGCTGGTTCACGGACCAGACGACGACGCGCTGGGTCGAGATCGCGCAAAACGACGGCGTTTCGATGCATTCTTCGGTCGCGCCTAGCGTCGCCTTGGCGAGCGGCGGCTTCATCGATTGGTCCTGCGACAGCGCCTTCGCGGATCTCGACCTCGACGGCGATCAGGACTTGATCGAGGCCTCCTACGGATCGTTGTCGCTCGGTCGCGTGCCGACGCGCGTGTTCACCAACGACGGCGCGGGCTTCTATCGCGAGTTCAATCCGAGCGGCTTCCAGTTGACGGGCGCGGAGCTTGCCAACGGTGACCCGGGCTTGTGGTGCGAAGGCGTGCAGCAGCAATCGACGCACGACTTCAGCGGCGTGCAGTGCGACATCGCCAACGAGTCCGTGTCGGTCGACGTCGCCGACATCGACGGCGACTTCGACCTCGATGTGTTGCTCGGCGACAAAACCAAACTGCCGCGCATGGTCGCCAATCGCCTGCAGCAAAACGGCGGCGTGCTCAGCTTCCGCGACGTCAGTTGGTCCGCTTTTCCAGGACCGGATTGGGCGCCGAGCGTCGGCAGCTACGAGCAGGACCTCGGCGATTTCGACGACGACGGCGACATCGACATCTACGGCGCGAACTGGGCCTTCGTGTGCGACACGACGCTCGCCGGCGACGGCGCCGGGCACTTCGCGACGCCGCTCGCGGTCGCGGATTCGTGCATGCGCGACAACGAGCCGGACTTCATCGACTACGACAACGACGGCGACCTCGACGTGCTCACCGTGTCGCGCACGAACGACGAAGAACTGCACGCCAACCTCGGCCTGGCGCAGGCCTACGCCTTCGCCGAGACGATCGGCGAACTGCCGGCGTCGCTCGCCGAAGGTCTCGGCGCCGACGCGTGCGATGTCGACCAGGACGGCGATTACGACGCGATGATCGCGACGGACAACGATCAGGCGCAGACGTACCTGCGCAACGTGACCGAGACGCCCGACGTCCACGCGCCGCGCGTCGCGCACGTCGAGCAAGTTGCCGCGCGCGTCGCGAGTCCGCAGCCGACCGTGATCCGCGCGCAGGTCTACGACAACGCGAGTTGGTACGTCACGGCCTTCAACACGACGACGCTCGAGTACCGCGTCAACGGCGGCGCGTTCAGCTCCGTGTCGATGCGTTTTTCGGGCGGACAGGTGTTTCGCGGCGAGATACCGGGCTTCGCGACGGGAGCGCTCGACTACCACGTGCGCTCGCTCGACCGCTACGGCAACAACGGCGTGTCGAGCACGCTGAGTTTCAGCGCGAGCGCGTGCAACGGCGCGCCGACGGCGTACTGCACGGCCAAAACCAATTCGCTGGGGTGCGTTCCGCAGATCGGCTCGAGCGGCGCGCCGAGCGCGAGCGCGTCGTCCGGTTTCACGATCGTCGCGACGCAGGAAATGCCCAACGAATCGGGCTTGCTCTTCTACGGCACGAACGGCGCGCGCAACACGCCGTACCAAGGCGGTTGGCTGTGCGTGCAAGCGCCGACGACGCGACTTGCGATCCAGAACTCCGGCGCGAGCGGCGCGGGTCCGTGCACGGGCGCCTACAGCGTCGACTTCAACGCACGCATCGCGAGCGGCCTCGATCCCGCGCTCGCATTGGGCGCGCAAGTGTGGACGCAGTTCTGGAGTCGCGATCCGTCGGCGAACTTCCAAACCAATCGCAGCGACGCGTTGACCTTTCACATCTGTCCCTGAATGCGGCGCACGCACTCGCCTCGCGGTTGCGCCGCGCGGAGCGCCGCCCATACTGCTCGCGCTTGAGCGCGCCCCTCGACATCTACGCACGACCGCTGCGCAACCTGCGCATCTCCGTCACCGACCGCTGCAATCTGCGCTGCAGCTATTGCATGCCGGAGGAGGAGTACAAGTGGCTGCCGCGCGAGCGTCTGCTCAGTTTCGAGGAGATCGCGCGCCTCGTCGACGTGTTCCTCGATCTCGGCGTCGACCGCGTGCGCTTGACCGGCGGCGAACCGTTGTTGCGCAACGAACTCGCGACGCTCGTGCGCGCGCTCGCGAGCAAGCCGCGCGTGCGCGATCTCGCGTTGACGACCAACGGCATTTTGCTGGCCGAGCAAGCGGACGCGCTGAAAGCCGCGGGACTGCAGCGCATCACGGTCAGCCTCGACACGCTCAAGCCCGCGTTGTTCACCGAGTTCACGCGTCGGCAGGGACTCGAGCGCGTGCTCGAAGGCATCGCTCTCGCCGCTCACTTGTGGCGCGGCGCACTCAAGCTCGACGCAGTCGTCATGCGCGGCAAGAACGACGCCGAGATCGGCGCGCTGCTCGACTACGCGCGCAGCGTCGGCGCGGAGTTGCGCTTCATCGAATACATGGATGTCGGCGGCGCGACGCGTTGGTCGGTCGACGACGTCGTGCCGCGCGCCGAGATCCTCGCGCGCGTGGCGCAGCATTTCGGCCACGTCGACGCGCTCAGCGAAGTCAGCTCGGCTCCCGCAGAGCGCTTTCGCCTCAGCGACGGCACGGTCTTCGGCGTGATCGCCTCGACGACGCAACCGTTCTGCGGTTCCTGCGATCGCGCGCGCTTGACCGCCGACGGCACTTGGTATTTGTGCCTGTATGCGCGGCTCGGGCTCGATTTGCGCGAGTTGTTGCGCGGCGGCGTCGCGCACGACGAGCTCGCGCGCCGGATCGCGGCGACGTGGAGCGCGCGCTCGGATCGCGGCGCCGAGCAACGCCTCGCCTCCGAGCTGCGCGGCCCGTCCGTCGCAGCCGATGCGCTGCGCGCCGACCCGCGCCTCGAAATGCACGCGCGCGGCGGCTGAGCGCGACTGCGACAAGCGCCACCGTGCTGCGTAGGCTCTTCGCGCCGGGCGCACATGGACGCGCGCACCGCGTGAGGACTGCACACATGCTCGATGATCGCGATCCGTCGCTGCACAACGCCGAACTCGCGCCGACGCCGCCCGAAAAGCGCACCTGGTCGATGTGGCACATGGCCGCGTTGTGGATCGGCATGGTCGTGTGCGTGCCGACCTACATGCTCGCCGGCGGACTCGTCGACCTCGGCATGAGCGCGTGGCAGGCGATCGGCACCGTCGCGCTCGGCAACGTGATCGTGCTCGTTCCGATGATCTTGTGCGGGCACGCTGGAACGAAGTACGGCGTGCCGTTTCCGGTGCTGACGCGCGCGAGTTTCGGTGTGCGCGGCGCGAACGTGCCGGCGGTGTTGCGCGGGCTGGTCGCGTGCGGATGGTTCGGCATTCAGACGTGGGTCGGCGGCGAGGCGATCTATCAATTGGTCGGCGTGCTCGCCGGACCGGTGCTCATCGGCGACGACTTGCCGCTGCTCGGCATCAACGCGGGCGAGCTCGTGTGCTTCCTCGTCTTCTGGGCACTTCAGATCGCGATCCTCTACAAGGGCCTCGACTCGATCAAAGTGTTCGAAGCGTGGTCCGCGCCGTTTCTGATCGTGATCGGACTGGTGCTGCTCGGCTGGGCCTACGTCAAGGCCGACGGCTTCGGTCCGATGTTCTCCGCGCCGTCGAAATTCGCGCCCGGCGGCGAGAAAGAGGGCCGGTTCCTGCAAGCGTTCTTCCCGGCGTTGACGGCGATGGTCGGATTTTGGGCGACCCTCTCGCTCAACATCCCCGACTTCACGCGCTTCGCGAAGAGCCAGCGCGATCAGGTGCTCGGCCAGGCGCTCGGGCTGCCGACGACGATGACCTTGTTCGCGTTCATCGGCGTCGCGGTGACCTCGGCATCGGTGGTGATCTTCGGGGCGGCAGTGCCTGACCCGACCGTGCTCGCCGGCAAGATCGGCGGCGGACTGACCGTCGGGCTGTCGATGTTCGCGTTGTCGATCGCGACGTTGACGACCAACGTCGCGGCCAACGTGGTGTCGCCGGCGAACGCGATCATCCACTTGTTTCCCAAGCGCGCGACGTTTCTCGGCGGCGCGTTGATCACGTCGGTGCTCGGCATCGTGATCATGCCGTGGAAGCTGATCGAGTCGACCCACGGCTACATCTTCACTTGGCTGATCGGCTACTCGGCGCTGCTCGGTCCGATCGGCGGCATCTTGATCGCGGACTATTTCCTCGTGCGCGGCACCGAACTCGACGTCGACGGTTTGTACCGACGTGATGGACCTTACTGGTATCGCGGCGGCTTCAACCCGGTCGCTCTCGTAGCACTGGTGCTCGGCGTACTGCCCAATCTGCCGGGCTTCCTGCACGCAGCGCACTTCATCGAGCACGTGCCGCCGCTCTTCGATTCGCTGTACACGTACGCGTGGTTCGTCGGCGTGTTCGTGTCCGGCGTCGTCTACACGATCGGGATGAAGTTCGTGCGCTGAGTCAGTCGGTGAACAAGGTCTTCGTCTCGCCCGCGATGTCGCCCTTCCAAGTGTGTGCGTCGCGATTGGTGCGGCCGGCGTGATCGCGCTTGGCGTGCGCTTGGCGTGCGACGAGTCCGGCGTGCGTGTCGAAGTACGGCAACGACTTGCCGACGACGTCGGACACGTGCGCGAAACCTTTGCGCTCCATGAACGCCGCGAGGCCGTCGCACAATCCTTCGATCATCTCGTAGCCCTGCAGCATCGCGCCGGTGCAGACCTGCACGGTGTGTGAGCCGAGCAGCATGAATTGCACGGCATCCGCAGCGTTTTCGATGCCGCCCATGCCGGACACCGGCGTGCCGGGGCAAGCGCGCGCGATCTGCATCACTTGACGCAGCGCGATCGGACGCACGGCTTGACCCGAGTAGCCGCCGGGCTCCGAGTAGCCTTCGACGGTCGGCATCGGTCGCAACGTTTCGAGGTTGACGCCGATCACGCACAAGATCGTGTTGATCGCGCTGATGCCGTCGGCGCCGCCGCGCACCGCGGCCTGCGCGGGCAAGGCAGGATCGGTGATGTTCGGCGTCATCTTGGCCCACACGGGAAGCTTCGAAACTTCCTTCGCCCAACCGACGACCTCTTGCACGATCTCGGCGTTCTGCCCCATCGCCGCGCCCATCTTGCGTTCGGGCAAGCCGTGCGGGCAGGACAGGTTGAGCTCGAAGCCGTCGACGCCGGTCTTCTGCGTGCGCTCGATGATCTCGTGCCACGCCTCGCGCCGGTACTCCTCCATCACCGACGCGATCAGGATGTGATCGGGATACTCGCGCTTGCAGTCGGCGAGTTCGTCGAGCCACGCCTCGAAGGGCCGGTCGCTGATCAACTCGATGTTCTGGAAGCCGATCACTTCGTCGGGATGTTCACGCGCGTGCAACTTGCCGTAGCGCGGCACGGTGTTGTGCACCTTCGAGTTGTCGAGGCTGATCGTCTTGCACACGATCCCGCCCCAGCCGAGCGAGAACGAGCGCTTGATCACCTTGCCGTTCGTTCCCGGAGGGCCCGAGGCGAGCAGGAACGGGTTCTTGAAGCGCATCCCGTTGACGCTGATCGAGAGGTCGGCCACTGGCGTGCTCCTCGTGTGATTACGAACGGTTCAGGGCCGCGAAACTCTCGCCGAGTTTGACGAGCGCCTCGTCGACTTCGGCGGCCGTGATGTTGAGCGGCGGAGAGATGCGCACGACGTTGCCGTACAGACCGCCCTTGCCGATCAACAAGCCGCGTTGCTTGGTTTCCTCGAACAAACGCAGCGTCGTCGCCGCGTCGGGCGTGCGGTCGTGTGCTTGTTCGTCGGCGACGAGTTCGAGCGCCTGCATCAAACCCTTGCCGCGCACTTCGCCGATCTTCTGCGGATAGCGCCGTTGCTGCAAGTCGAGCCCGGCGCGCAATTGGCGTCCGCGTTGCTCGGCGTTGTCGGCGAGCTTGTCCTCTTCGATCACGGCGAGCGTCGCGTTCGCCGCCGTGCACGACAACGGATTGCCGCCAAAGGTCGAGATCGTGAGCTTCTTGAACGAGTCGGCGATCTCCGGCGTCGCGATCGTCGCGGCGAGCGGCAGTCCGTTCGCGATGCCCTTGGCCATGGTCATGATGTCCGGCTCGACGCCCCAGTGCTCGATGCCGAACAAGTGCTTGCCCGTGCGACCGAAACCGGTCTGCACTTCGTCGCAGATGAACACGCCGCCATACTTGCGCACGATGCCGACGGCGATCTCGAAGTATTCCGGCGGCGGCGTGATGAAACCGCCGACGCCTTGGATCGGCTCGGCGAGGAAGCCCGCGATCGCGCCGGTCGTCGTCGTCTGGATCAGCTCTTCGAGATCCTTGGCGCACTTCACGGCGCAGCTCGGGTACGTCAGCCCGAGCGGGCAGCGATAGCAGTAGGGCGAAACGGCGTGCTTGATGGCCGCGATCTGCGTCGGCACCGCGCGCCACGCGGAGTGCGCAGTCAACGCTTGCGCGAGCATCGAGCGACCCGAGTAGCCGTGGCGCAGCGCGATGATCTCCATCGCGCCGGTGTAGACCTGCGCGAGCGCGACGGCGGTCTCGTCGGCCTCGGTGCCCGAGGCCGTGAAGAAGCTCTTCTGCAAGCGGCCCGGCGTGATGCGCGCGAGGCGCTCGGCGAGTTCGACCATCGGCAAGGTCGGATAGAGCGTCGAGACGTGACCGAGCCGATCGATCTGCGCCTTGAGCGGCGCGTTGACGCGCGGATTGCAGTGGCCCAGCGACAACGTCAGGATTCCCCCGAAGAAATCGAGGTATTCGCGCCCGTCGAGGTCGCGCACGCGAGCGCCCGAGCCGCTCTCGAGCACGATCGGCTCCTGGTAGTAGTGGCCGACGGACGGGAACAGGAACTGCTTCTCTTTCGCGCGCACTGTGGCGCTGTCCGGTTGGGCTGCGGCGTCGATCGATCCGGGCTTGGTGGTCGGCTTCATCGTCGTGCTCAGTTCTTCTTCGGTTGTGCGGCTTGCGCGAGTTGGCGCCGCGTCATTTCCTCGTCGGACACGTCCTCGACGTGCGCGCCGATCCACCACTGCATGCCGCTCGCATCCTTCACGCCTGCGTTGCGGTCGCCGTAGAACATGTTCGCCGGCGGCATGATCGAAGTCGCTCCGGCTGCGAGCGCGCGCGCGTACAACGCGTCGACGTCCTCGACGTACAGGTACAGCGAGCACGGCGTCGGCCCGTGCAACTCGTTGGCGTCGGCGAGCATCACCATCGAGTTGCCGATCCTGACCTGCGCGTGCATCACGGATCCGTCAGGTCGCAAGTGGCGATAGACCTCGGTCGCACCGAGGCCCGCCTTCACGAATTCGATCAGCTTCGCCGCACCGCTCACGACGAGGTACGGAGTGACGGTATGGAATCCATCGGGAACTGCTTTCACGGCCATTTCGAGCTCGTTTTCAGCGCGCCGCGCGCGCGATGTAGCTGCCGCGACCGGCGCGGCCGAGGAAGATCTTCTTGTCGACGATCACTTCGCCGCGCGACAGCACGGTGTCGACCGCGCCTTTGCACACGCGGCCCTCGTAGGGGTTGTAGTCGACGTTCATGTGGTGCGTCTTCACGCTCCAAGTCGTCGTGCCGTTGGGATCGAACACGACGATGTCCGCGTCGCTGCCGACGGCGATCGTGCCCTTGCGCGGGAACATGCCGAAGATCTTGGCCGGTGCGGTCGAGGTGATCTCGACGAAACGGTTCATCGTGATGCGATCGCTCGCGACGCCGCCGTCGTACATCAGGCTCATGCGCGATTCGATGCCCGGCGCGCCGTTGGGGATCTTGCTGAAATCGTGGGCGCCGAGTTCCTTCT
>CAYHRR010000123.1:0-9013 GCA_964358875.1 uncultured Planctomycetaceae bacterium
TCGAACGTCCCGCCCGCTTCCTTTCTGACCTTCGAGCGGATCGCCGCGTTGACGGCGCTAACCTGTCGAGCATGAACATCGCGCGACGCTTGCTCGAAGTCGGGGTCGTTTTCCTTGCGGGCGCTTGCGCTTCGACGGCGTCGATGCGCGGCGCACCGGTTGCGGCGCACGACGCGCGCATTTTTCGCGGCGACGGCAACGAGGCGAACTGGGACGCGCTGGTCGACGCGGCGGCTGCGAGCGAAGTCGTGTTGATCGGCGAGAACCACGGGCACCCGCTCGGGCTCGCGACCGCAGCGCGGCTGTTCGACGCGGTGCTCGCGCGCGCGCCGATGACTTCGTTGTCGCTGGAATTCTTCGAGCGCGACGATCAATCGCGCATCGACGACTATTTGCAGGGCCTCAGCGACGGCGCGACCTTCGAACGGCGCACCGGTCGCAACGAAGGCAGCTATCCGCCGGGACATCGCGCGATGCTCGAAGCTGCGCGCAAAGCCGGACGGCCGGTGCACGGAGCGAACGCGCCGCGCGCGTTGGTGCGCGTCGCGCGCACGGAAGGCTATGCGCGGCTGCGAGCGCTGACTGCTGAGCAGCAACGCTTGCTGCGCATTCCTGATGAGCTCGTGGTCGGCCGCTACCGCGAGGCCTTCGACAAGGTGATGACGCCCGAAGACCGCGACGTGCAGGCGCCCGAGGAGCGCGAACGCCTCGACGCGGTGTTTCGATCGCAGCAATTGTGGGACTGGACGATGGCGGATGCGGTGGTCGACGCGCTCGAACTCGGCGAGTCGCCGGTGGTGCACGTCGTCGGTCGCTTCCATGTCGATCACGACGGCGGCACGGCGCAGGTGCTGCGCAAACTGCGTCCCGGCACGAAGACGCTGGTGGTCAGCTTCGTCGATGCCTGGAGCGACACGCTCGCCGCGGACGACGCGTCGCGCGGCGATTTCGTGATCTACGTCGGGCCGTCCGAGGGCGAGTAGGCCGAGTCGCGGCGCCGCTGCGCGCTCGGGGCGGCGTCACGCACAGCGCAGGCGATCGCAGCTGAGCCGCTAACACTCGCGCGGCGCGCTCGTCGTGACGGACCGATCCCAAGGAGGTCGCCGATGATCACTGCGCTGCTTGCGTTCGCTGTGTGCCCGTTCGGTGGCGAGACGCCCGCGCCCGCGCCGCTCGATCTCGTCGTGCACGAGTGGGGGACTTTCACGTCGATGCAGGGCTCCGATGGAGTGACCTTGGAGGGTTTGCACCACGAGGAGGCGGAGCTGCCGCGCTTCGTGTACCAGCTCGACGACGCCGGCGGTCTCGGGCTCGAAATGGGCCGCACGAAAGGCATCGCGCGACGAGTGCGCGGAGTCACCGTGAAGATGGAAACGCCCGTGACCTACTTCTACTCGCCGCGCGCACTCGCGCTGCACGCCCAGGTCGAGCTGAAGCACGGTCTGCTTTCGCAGTGGTATCCGTTCGCGCATGCGACCGAGGACGCGGACAAGTCCGACGTGCTCGACTTCACGCGTGTGCGCAGCGGTGCTTTGGCGTGGGACATCGAGTTGCTCGCGCCGAAGCTCGGCTTCGACGACGTGCCCATGGTCGACGCCGGTGATCCGTGGGCTTGCGCGCGGATTCCGCGCAGCAATTGCGTGCGCGTCGAAGTCGCGGCGGTGGGGGACGCTCCCGCGCGTAGCGAGACGGAGCAGTTTCTCTTCTATCGCGGCCTCGCGCGCTTCGACTTGCCGATCCGTGCGACGGTGAGCGCGGGCGCGAAGCTGCGCATCGACGACACGAGCAAAGTCGGCGACGCGCTCACGCACCTGTTCGTGCTGCATGTGCGCGACGGACACGGCGAATACAGCTACGTGTCGCGCATCGATCCCGGCATGTCCGTCGACGTCGTGCGCACGGTCGGCGCGGATTCGCCGAGCGTCGACGCGATGGTCGCGTCGCTTGCGCCCGAATTGACCAAGGCTCTGGCGGCAAGCGGCCTGTTCGAAGATGAAGCGCGCGCCATGGTCGAGACATGGAAGACGAGCTACTTCCACACGCCGGGCCTGCGCGTGTTGTATGTGCTGCCGCAGCGCTTCACGGACGAGCTGCTGCCGTTGCGCGTGCACCCTGCGCCGCGCGCGCAGGTGCGCGTGCTCGTCGGTCGGCTCGAATGCGTGACGCCCGAGGTCGAGGACGCCGCCGAGGGTGATCTGCGCGCGTTTTGCAGTGACGACAGCGAGACCAGCTCGCGCGCGTGGGAGCGCTTGCAAAAGCACGCGCGCTATCTCGAACCGATCGTGCGCCGTGTCGCCGCGCGTACGACCGACGCCGACGTGCGCGCGCGCATCGCGATGCTGCTCGAGTGGCTCTGAGCGCGCGCTTCGTTCAGAGCTGCGTCACGGAAGCACTGTCCAAGCGAGCGCGCTCGACACGTTGGTGTTGAACGACGCGCCGGGGTCGCGGCTCCACACTTCGATGGAGAAACTCGTGCCGGCGACGAGCAAGGCCGGTGCCGGCAAACCGCCGGCCAATCCGTGCGCGTAGGCATTGACGTCGAGCGAGTACACGCCCGAACAATCGTCGGCGGGCGACGCCGAGCCGCCGGAGTTGTCGAGCGGCGCGCGGTTGAGCGGCGCGAGCATGCACATGTAGCCGCCTTGGAAGGGCGCGCTCGCGGCGCCGTTCGCGCTGTAGAAAAACAGACCGTTCTGTTGGTTGCGTTCATCGGCAGCGCTGACGACGAAGCCGCTCGTCGCGGCCACGCTCGAGCCGCCGCTGAAGGTCAGCGTCGCCGCGCAACCGAGTGAGTTGGTCTTGGCCGTGCAATAGCCGTGCGGCGCGTCGCCGAGATCGACTTGCAGCGCCATGTAGTCGTAGCCGCCGCTCGGCCCGCTGTTCGTGTAGCCCGCGAGCACCACGCGCGCGTTCGGCGCGAGATCGGCGTCGAACACACGATCGTCGAACGCGCCGATGCTCGAGTACGTGCCGCTCCAATTGCGCGTGCCGGTCGCGTCGTATTGAAGGACAAAGGCATCGCTCGTCGTCGCCGGGCTCGTCGCCGTCACCGTGTAGCCGCACACGAAGGCCTGGCCCGCATTGCCGAGCAGCACCTTGAAGACCGAGTCGTCGAGGTTGGCGCTCGCGTTGTTCCAGCGATCCGAACTCGCCGGCGCGCCGACTTGCGAGTAGCGCCGCGTCATGCAGTCGATGCCGGTTCCGGTCCACGTCGTCGTTCCCGCGACCCACAAAATCCCCGCGGCATCGCACGCGACGGAACGCACGCGATCGTTGCCGTTGGCGAGGCCGTTGAAATTCGCGGACCAAGCAAGCGTCGCGCTCGCGACGTCGTACTGCGCGAGCAACCAGTCCTCGCCCGCGGCCGTCGTCGTGCGGTAACCGCCGACGAGCACGCGGTTCGATCCGGCGAGCGTCAAGGCCGTGCCGGCGTCGGCCAAGTTGAAGCCACCGTCGAGCGTGCGTTGCCACTGGAACGCGCCGCCCGACGAGAGCACGACGAGCGCGAGGTCTTGGCTCGCGCCGACGCCGAGTTGTCCTGCGGCGACGAGCTCGCCGCTGGGCAAGGTCGCGACGGCGTACAACGCGTCCGCGAGAGCCGCTCCGCCGTCGAACTTCGTGTGCCACTGCAAGACGCCGAGCGGCGACCAGCACAGCGCGAGCGCGTCGGTGTTCGTGAGCGCGTCGTACTCCTGGCCGATGACGACGACGTTGCCGGCGAGATCGAAACCGATCGCGCGCCCGAAATCGGAACCGCCGCCGGCTCCCGCAAAGGTGCGCACCCAGTCGCGGCCGCTCGGCGTGAACTTCATCAACACGAGGTCGATGTCGTTGCCGTTCCAACCGTAGCCCGACACGTAGACGTCGCCGGCGGGCGAGATCTGCAGATCGAGCGCAGAGTCCTCGCTGCCGAAGGCGTCGTAGCGGTCGACCCATTGCTGCACGCCGCTCGCGTCGTACTTGACGAGCTCGAAATCCGCTTGAGGCGGCATCGGCGGAACACCGACCGACGGGTTGTAGGAACGACCCGAGACGTACACGTTGCCGGCCGCATCGACGGCGCATTGGCGACCGTAGTCAGCCTGGCTGAACGTGCTGTCGTGTGCGCGGAACCACTCGAGTTGCGACTGCGCGAGCGCGTTCGAGCACAGCGCGACGATGATCGACGTGAAGGTGAACAGAGTGCGAATTTGCATGAGCGGTGCTCCTCGACGCGGCGACAGCCGACGGCGCGCCATCGTAACGGCGCAGCGTCAGGGCAGGGTCAGGTCCGCGAACTCGCCCGCGCGCGCAGCGCGGGTTGCAACGACTTGACCGGCGTAGCGCACGGCGAGCTCCGCGCGCTCGACGTCGCTGACGACGCTGAAGCTCCCGTCCGAGCCGATGCGACTCGAGCACAAGAGCCGCGCCGCTTCCTCGGGCCATCGCGCGAGCGCCGTGACCTCGCCGCCTGCGTAGGGAGCGCCGTTCGCAGCGTGAACGCGGCCGTCGATGCGGCGCAACGGGCGTGCGACGAGTTCGAGCACGCTCGCGCGCTCGGCGTCGACGAGCGCGACCGAATCGGCACATCCGGCGAGGCCGCGCAGCACGACGAAAACGTCGTAGGTTCCCTGGGGAATGCGCGCGATCTCGAACGGCGTGCTCCACAGCCGACCCGAGAGCACGGCGCGCGATTCGCGCTCGACCAACACGTAATCGAGCGCGGCGCCGCGAAAGGGACCGGGCAAGGCGCCGGTGTCGACGTTGACGCGCAAAGAGCCGCAGCGTGGCAAGAGCAGGATCTGTTCCTCGCTTTGCCGCGCCGCGAGTTGCTCGGCTTCGACGCCGCGAGAGTGCGAGCGCGCGCTCAGTCGAAGCGGTGTGTTGCCGGCGAGTGAGAGCTCGAAACAGCCAGAAGCAGGCGCCGTTTCGTCGACCTGCGCCGCGCGGCCGACCGTTTCGAGCACGGTGTTCGGAGCTGCGGCGACGCGAGCGTCCTTGACCGGCGCGCCGTCGTCGTACATCACTCGCCCGAGCCAACGATCGTCGTTGACGAGGCGCGCGAGCGTGACGGTCAGGATTGGATCGAGCGCGCTCGCGTCGACGTACTCGACGCGAAAAGCGCGCTCGGGAGCGGCAACACAAACCTCGATTTGCGCCGCGGCCACGTCGAGCGTGACGGCGCCGGTTGCATCGGATTTGCCGACGGCAACGCACTCGCCTGAAGTGTCGTCGAGCGCCGCAGCGTGCACGGTCGCTCCGGCGATCGGCCAGCCGAGCTCATCGGCAACCTGGACGTGCAGCGTGGCGAGCTCGAGCTCGACCCGTGCTCCTTCGATGGACACGAGCTCTGCGTAGGGCACGACATACGTGCGTTCGACGCGTTCGCCGACCGTGACGCGCAGGCGCACGTCCGAGCGCGGCTCGTCGAAGGCGACGCTCAACACGAATTGATTGGGTTCGAGCGCTCCGTCCGTGCCGACGAGCGTGCGCGCCAAGTGGTGCCGCGTTTTTTCGACCGACGCGTCATCGGAGTCGACGGCGACCGCGATGGTCTCTCCGGCGAGATCACGATTGCTCTCGATGTGACCGCGCAACTCGACGATGTCTCCGACGGCGAGCACGAGATCTTGGTCGAGCCGCACGAGTCCGTCGAAGCGCGTCGTCGTTCCTTCGTTCACGGTCGCGCGGCACGTCGCGCCGAAGACCCACGTCGGGCCGACGAGATCCATGTCGAAGGCCCCACGCACGTCGGTTGTCGCGTGCGCGTCTCGATCGTCGAGATGGAGCGTCACCTCGACGCCGTCGACGGGATCTCCGCGCGCCGCGCTGATCACGGCGCCGCGCAGGGCGGTGTGAACCCTCGGAGCGAACACGCTTCCCGGGTCGTTCGAGTAGTGCCCTGTTTCCGGCACCGGCGTGTCCGTGTCGGCGCTCTTTTCCGATGGGGCAGGCACGGCGGGCGCATGCTGCGGTTCCACACGCGCCGGCACTTCGCGCGCTTCCTCGTGCATCGGTGTCGCGCGCGGCCGAAAGCGCCAAGCAGCAACGAGCAGGGCGATCGCGAGCAACGCTGCAGTAACCCGAGCGGTGCGTGTGACCTTCATGACGCGACTTCGAGCGCTGGTGCGGACGACGCTAGCTGCGCTTTCATGCGCGCGATTCGAGCAAAACAGCGCGCGCACGCGAAGGTCGCGCTGCGCCGCAAACTCGAAGTTCAGCGGGATCGAGCAAACCCCTGGCCGCCGCGCGCGTCCGGTGGCGAAATGGCGCGCGCCCAATCACACGACACCAGCTCAATCGCTTCCACAAAGTGGTCGTGCAAACGATCGCCTACAGCGACAGCGAGTGGTACCGCTCGCAACTCGAGAAGATCGCGTCGACCACCGGCGGCGAGTTCCGCTGGTTCGAGTGATCGTCAGGGCAGGCGGAGTTCGACGGGCGCGCCGACTCGGCACTTCGCACGCGCGAGTTCATTCGCGTCGCGGCGCACGACGAGCTCGGCATTCGCGTCGCTCGTGAGGACACGAAACGCTCCGCGCGCATCCGTCACGTCGCTTCCGAGGATCTCCGCGACTTCGCTCGGCCACGACGCGAGCGCGATGACGCGCACTCCCGCGACGGGCGCGCCCTTCGCATCGAGCACGCGTCCTTCGATCCAACGCGCGGGGCGCACGACGACCGCGACCTCGCCGTCGTTCTCGCGCGTGAGTTCGAAATTCGTGCGGCCGAAACCGTTGCAGCTCGGGAGCGACACGTAGACGTCGTAGACGCCGCTCCCAGCGAGGATCGCTCCCGGAAGCCAGTAGCTCTCGCTCGATCGAATCTCGCGCGTCGCGCGGTTGAACGCAACGCACTGAACGGAACCGCCCGATTGCAGCCGCGATCCGATTCCCTCGGTCGTGACGTCGAATCTCAACCAGTGCTCCGGAACCATGCGCAGCTCGATCGACCCGGAGCCGGGCATGACTCCGCGCAGCAGCGCGCGGGCGTGAATTTGCGTTGCGCCGTCGGCGGATGTGTGTGGCTCAGGGCTAGTCCCTCCCACTGCGGACAACGACACCGGGAACGAGTGCGGGTAGGGGATCGTGAACTTGCCGTGCTGGTCGGTCTCACCCCTCGCGTGCGTCGCCGCGGGCGCGCCGAAAGTGCTTAAGCGCATCTCGCCTGAGATCAGGATTTGAGCGCGGACGACGGGCTCGTTGTTGAACGTCACCGTGCCCGAGATCGAGGGCGCTGCGACATCGGCGAGCGGCATGACGAGTTCGATCTCGGAGTCCGCGGCCATCGCGTCAGCACGCTTCACGCATGGCAGACGTTCTTTGCACGCGGCGACGATCTCCCACGCGCTCGACGCGAGCATGCGAAGCTCGGCGCGACCGCCGATGTCGGTGCCCGTCGGCATGCACTGCGCGACATAGCTGCCGTCCGCTCGGTTGCTCGTGAATCTGGGCGCGACGCGGTCGCGAGGCGATGCTTCCGCCCAGATTGCCGCACCGGCTACGGGCGCACCCTTCTCGTCGATCGCGTGAAACTTCAATCGCGCGATGTGCGGTTCGAGGTTCGCGCCCGAGGGCGAAAGAAGGTCAGCAGCGCTCGCGCGCACTTCGCCGATCGTCGCGCCCATTTCTTCGACCTCGATGTCGAGCTCGGTCGCATCCGCGAGCACGGCGCGAGTTTCGAAGCGACCTTCGTGATCGAGCGCGATGTCGTCGGCGATCAACGGGCCGTGCCCGTCGTCTCTGTGCTGCACGATGCTGATCGTGAGTTGCCGGCCGGACGCGACGAGTTCGCCCGTGAAGCGCCCGCGCAACTGCTGCACGTCGTGCGCGACGAGCACCATGTCTTGGACGAGCGGAACGACGCCGCCGAAGCGATAGACACCGAGGCCGAAGTCGCGTTCGTCGCCGGGTTCCGTCACCCAGATGCTCCACACCGAGCCGAAGGGTCGATCCTTCGGGAGCTCGAGTTCGAAGCGACCCTGCTCGTCCGTGCGCACGCGAGGCATGGGCTCGTTCGTCGCCGAGTTTGCCAAGCGGACTTCGACGTTCGACACCGGCCGGCCGTAGCTCGCGCTGACTACGGTCCCGTGGAATGCGGGCGCCTTGGTCTGCGCGTCGTTGCTCTGCGGGTGTCGTGGCGCGATGCACGAGGTTGTGGCCGCGAGGGCGACGAGCGCGGCCAGCGTGTCGACTTGATTCGGCACAGTTTCAGCGCGGTTTCGTCGCCAAGTACTGCTTCGGCCAGGCCGGTTCGTCGAAGCCGTACTGCATTGCGGCGCGCAGCGTGAGGTAGGGATCGGTGAGGTGGCCGCGCGCGATTGCGCAGAGATCGGCGCAGCCGGCGGCGATCACGGTGTTGATGTGGTCGGCGGATTGAATGCCGCCGACGGCGAGGACGGGGACCTGCGCGTCGTCGCGGATGCGCTCGGCGAAGCCGAGTTGGTACATGCGGCCGTACAGCGGCTTCGAGCGCGGCGTGTTGCCGGCCGACGAGACGTCGATGATGTCGCAGCCGTGATGCTTCAACGCCTTCGCGACCTCGACCGCGTCGTCGAGCGTGAAACCGCCTTCGTCGTCGAGCCAATCGCTGGCCGAGATGCGCACCGAGATCGGCTTGCGCGCCGGCCACGCCGCGCGCACCGCGTCGAGCACTTCGAGCGGGAAACGCAGGCGCTTTTGCAGCGTGCCGCCGTACTCGTCCTTGCGCGAGTTCGACAGCGGCGAGAGAAAGCTCGACAGCAGGTAACCGTGCGCCATGTGCAGCTCGATCAGGTCGAACCCCGCGCGGTCCGAGCGCTGAACGGCTTGCACGAACGCGTCGCGCACGGCGCTCATGTCGGCGCGCGTCATCGCGCGCGGAACGTGCCAAGCAGCGTCGAACGGCTCGGCGGAAGGCGCGATCGTCGGCCAAGCACTCGCGTCGCGCAGGGGCGCGTCGCCTTCCCAAGGCAGCGAGCACGACGCCTTGCGGCCGGCGTGCGCGAGCTGCAGTCCGATCGCCGCGCGTGAGTGCGCATGCACGAAATCGACGA
>CAYHRR010000124.1:0-8122 GCA_964358875.1 uncultured Planctomycetaceae bacterium
TCGAGCGCCTTCATCTTGGCCAGTTCATTGATGTCCGCACCGGCGATGAAGGCCATCACGACGCAGCCGCTGATCACCACACCTTTGACGCTCGCGTCGGCGCGCAACTCGTCGAAGCAGCGTGCCAACTCGCCCAAGGTCTGCGCGTTGAGCGCGTTGAGCACCTTGGGCCGATGGATCGTGACCAGCGCGATGCCGTCGTCGTTTTCGACGAGCAAGTTCTCGAAGGCCATCGGACTAGACCTGCTTCTCGGGCCGCGTGATCGAGACCTTGGTGATCTTGATCGGCGTGACGGGCTTGGACTTCTCGCCGCCCGGTTGCACCGGCGCGTTGGCGATCTTGTCGAGCGTGTCGAGACCCGCCGTCAAGCGACCGAAGGCCGTGTACTGACGGTCGAGGAAACCCGCGTCGCCGTGGCAGATGAAGAACTGCGAGCCGGCCGAGTTGGGATCCTGCGAACGCGCCATCGAGAGCACGCCCTTGACGTGCTTGGTGTCGTTGAACTCCGCCTTGATCTGGTAGCCGGGCCCGCCCATGCCGCTGCCCTGCGGGCAACCGCCTTGGATCATGAAGCCCTTGATCACGCGGTGAAAAACGGTGCCGTCGTAGAAGCCCTTCTCGGCGAGCTTGACGAAGTTCTCGACGTGGCCGGGCGCCTTGTCGGGGAAGAACTCGAGCGTCAACAGGCCGGCCGAGGTGTCGATCGTCGCGGTGACGCCGGCGAGGGGAGTTTTCTTGTCGCTCATGGTGCTTGGGCTACTTCGTCTTCAGCACGACGGCGTGCAGGATCGTCTGCGTTTCCTTGGGCTTGTCCTGCGCGCCGCGCGGCGTCGTGACGATGGCGTCGAGGGCTTCGAGGCCGGTGACGACTTCGCCGAAGGCGCTGTACTGGTTGTCCAGGCTCGGCGCGGCGGCGTGCATGATGAAGAACTGGCACGAGGCGGAATCCGGTGCGCTGGAGCGCGCCATCGAGAGCACGCCGCGCAGGTGCTTGCGCGTCGGCTGGAACTCGGGCTTCAAGCGGCGCGGACCGTCACCTGTGCCGGTCGCGGTCGGATCGCCGCCTTGGATCATGAAGCCCGGGATCACGCGGTGGAACGTCGTGCCGTCGTAGAACTTCACGTACGACAGATCGAGGAAGTTGCGCACGTGACCGGGCGCGGTCTCGGGCCAGAACTTGACCAGGATGTCTCCGCGCACGGTCTGCAACAGGACCATGTAGTCGCCGAGTTCCTCGACCGGCATCTTCATGAAGTCGAGGCCCGCCGGCGCCGCTTCGAAGAACTTCACGGTGAGCGCGGGCGCTGCCGAGGCGTTGTTGTCGCCGGCGTAGTCGAGCTTGAACTCGCCCTTGGGCTGCAAGTACGGCGCGAGGTCGATGTCGCCCTTGACCGTGAAGCCCGGCGGAAGGCTGAGCGTGCCGCCTTCTTCGCGCTTGGCGAGCGGCTTGCCGTCGAGCGTGAAGGCCGAAGGCGTGAACAACCAATTCGCGACCATCGTGCCGTCCTTCGGGGCCGTCACTTCGACGTGCACCTTGAACGATTGGCCGGCGATGAATGTCGACGGAGCGGACCACTTGACGTCCGGACCACCGACCAACGGCAGAACGGCCGCGAGAACTTCGAGGATCATGCGCGCTTGTCTCCTTCCCACTTGTAGAAGCCCTGGCCGGTTTTGCGGCCGAGCTTGCCTTGTTTGACCATGTCACGGAGCACCGCCGGAACTGCGAAGGCGGGCTCGTTCGGATATCGCTTCGTCCAACCTTCGACGATGAACAGCGTCGTGTCGAGGCCGACGTAGTCGGTGAGTTCGATCGGTCCCATGGGGAAACCGCAGCCGTACTTCATCGCCGTGTCGATGTCGGGCGCGCTCGCGTCGCCGCGCTCGAGCATCTTCATCGCTTCGACCATGTAGGGCACGAGCAGGCGATTGACGACGAAACCGGGCGTGTCCTTGCAGGCGACAGGCGCCTTGCCGCAGGCCTCGCCGAAGGCCCGCGCCTCGGCGAAGACGTCGTCGGCGGTCGCGTCGGTGCGCACGACTTCGACGAGCTTCATCAGCTGCACGGGATTGAAGAAGTGCAGCCCGACGAAGCGCGCCGGGCGAGCGGAAGCCGCGGCCATTTCGGCGATCGGGAACGAGCTCGTGTTCGAGGCGAAGATCGTGCTCGCCTTGCAGATGCGGCCGAGCTCGGCGAACAACTGCTTCTTGACGTCGAGGTTCTCGACGATCGCTTCGATCACCAGATCGCAGTCGGCGAGCGCCTTGCGGTCGAGCGAGCCGCTGATGCGCGCGCGCGTCTCGGCCGCCTTGGCCTGGGCCTGCTCCGCCGTCGCCTTGCCGTCCTTGACCTGCTTCTCGGCGAGCTTCGCCAAGCTCTTGTCGATGCGACCCAAGCCGCTGTCGAGGAACTTCTGCTCCGTCTCGACCGCGACGACTTGGCAACCGCCTTGCGCCGCGACTTGAACGATGCCGTGGCCCATCAAGCCGCAGCCGACGACACCGACCTTTTTGATCACCATCGAAATCACTCCTCGCTCAATTGCGTTCGAAAGCCGTCGCGAGCCCCAGCCCGCCGCTGATGCACAGCGTGGCGAGACCGTTGCGCACGTTGCGGCGCTTCATTTCGTGCAGCAGCGTCACCACGATGCGCGCGCCCGTGCATCCGATCGGATGCCCGAGCGAGATCGCTCCGCCGTTGACGTTGAGTCGTTCCATCGGGAAATCGAGCTCGCGGCGGCAGGCCAGCACTTGCGCGGCGAAGGCCTCGTTCAGCTCGATCAAGTCGTAGTCGCCGATGCGCAGCCCGTTGCGCTCCTCGAGCTTGCGCACGGCCGGAACCGGACCGATGCCCATCGTTTCCGGCGGCACGCCGGCCTCGGTGGCGAAGCCGACCGTGGCGAGCGGCACGAGTCCGAGCTTGTCGGCGTGCGTCGCGCTCATCACGAGCAAGGCCGCCGCGCCGTCGGTGATGCCGCTCGAATTGCCGGCCGTCACCGTGCCGGCCTTGGCGTCGAACACCGGCGGCAGTTTGGCCAGATCGGCGAGCGTCGCGTTCTCGCGCGGGTGCTCGTCGGTGGTGAACAGGCTCGGCCCCTTCTTGCCCGGCACTTCCACCGGCGTCAGCTCGTCCGCGTGGCGGCCGGCGGCGCGCGCGGCTTGCGATTTGAGCTGGCTCTGCAGCGCGAACTCGTCCTGCTCCGCGCGCGAGATGCCGAGCTCGCGCGCGAGCTTTTCGGCCGTCTCCCCCATCACCATGTTCGACAACGGACAGTTGAAGCCGTCCTTGTACATGCCGTCGACGACCGGCGCGTGACCGAGGCGATAGCCGCGCCGGAAGTCCGGCAACATGAACGGCAGGCGCGTCATCGATTCCGTGCCGCCGACGATCGCCACTTCGTGACGGCCGAGGCGGATCGAATCGACGGCGAGGCTGAGCGACTTCAGGCCCGAGCCGCAGGCCATGTTGACGGTGTAAGCGGTGGTCTCGACGCCGAGCCCCGCGCGCACCGCGATCTGGCGCGCGACGTTGGGCCCGCCGCCGGCCTGGCGACCGTTGCCGAAGATCAACTCGCCGACCGAACGCGGATCGAGCGCCGCTTGCTTCAACAGCGCTTTGACGACGCACACGCCCAAGTCGGCGGAGCTGACCTCAGCCAGCGCGCCGTTGAACTTGCCGATCGGCGAACGCAGCGCGTGGGTGATCACCACGGTCGTTCCGGCGGGGCGCGATGCCTTCGACAAGGGGGATTTCCTCGGGTGGCGAGGTGGCGGTGGTGGGCTTGGGAAGCGAGGCCTCACGCGAGGCCTCGCTCGCCCGGACGCGGAGGCTGTCCGACGGGACCGAGCGCCGGGCGTGGCGGGTGGCCGTCGGTGTTTTGGGGCAGACAAGATAGGCGTGGGCTGTGCGGACCGCAACGGCGCGAACGGGGCTCGCCGGCCGCAGCGCGCGCTGCGCGAGAGTTCGCCGACGCCTGCTCACGTCGACGTAGCGCGAGCGGAGACGCGCCGGCGCAGCGGCCTTCGAAACGCGCCCTTCTCCTCGGCGAAGGCATCGGGATAATGGCGCACGCTTGAGCGACGCGGCGCAACCGGACCCGATCGACCTCGCCCGCACACGGCCCGATGCGCCGCGCGCGCGCGATTGGCTGCCCGCCCTCATCGGGGACGCTTCCGCGCTGGTGCGCACGGCCGTGCGCGACGAAGTCGAGCGGCGCGGGCGCGCGGCGTTGCCGGTGTTGCGGCGCGCGGAACGCAGCGAGGACACGCGCATTCGAGCTCACGCGCGGGCCTTGCGCATGCGCCTCGATCGCACGCTCGTCGTGCGGCGCATGCTCGGCCACGCCTGCGCCGAGCGCGTCGACCTCGAGAGCGGCTTGATGTTGATGAGTCGCTTCGAGGAGCCGTCGCTCGATCTGCGCCCGTACCAACTCGCGCTCGACGCGATGGCGGCCGAGGTCGCCAAGCGTGTCGAAGCGCGCAAAGGCCTCGACGGCCGCGCGAAGATCCTCGCGGACTATCTCGGCGGTGAGCTCGGCTTCGCGGGCGACGAGCGCGACTACCACCATCCCGACAACGTGTACGTGCACCGCGCGATCCTGCGCAAGCGCGGTTTGCCGTTGACGCTGACGGCCTTGTACGTGCTCGTCGCGCGACGTGCGCGCGTGCGCGTCGCGCCGATCGCGCTACCCGGTCACGTGGTCTTGCGCGTCTACGACCGCGACGAGCGCAGCGTGTTGATCGACCCTTTCCGCAAGGGCGCGTTGCTCACCGAGCGCGAGTGCCTGTCCTACCTCGCCGACCACGGCTTGCCTTTCCATCCGCGCTGGTTCGACGACACCGACGACCTGACGCTGTGGACGCGCCACGTCCACAACTTGAGCACGAGCTACGAGAGCCGCGCGTTGCACGGCGAGGTGCGCCAACTGCGC
The DNA here is from genome assembly GCA_964358875.1 of uncultured Planctomycetaceae bacterium. Taxonomy (GTDB): domain Bacteria; phylum Planctomycetota; class UBA1135; order UBA1135; genus CAYHRR01. The sequence goes on from CAYHRR010000124.1 coordinate 4,933, forward strand.
GGCCTGATCAGCGTGCTCGAGCAACGCATGAGCACGCCGCGCGCTGCGTCGGCGAGGATCTGATGCGCGCCTGTGACGGAGGTACGGACGGCGACGCTGCGGCGGGCGCGAGTTCGATCGTCCCGATGTTCCCGCTGCCGGGCGTGTTCTTGTTCCCGGGCACGCTGATGCCGCTGCACATCTTCGAGCCGCGCTACCGCACGATGATCGACGATTCGCTCGACGGACCAGGGCGCATCGTGATGGCTACCGTGCTCGACGCACAATCCGGCGAGGCGGACGGCGCGCCGACGGTGCACCACATCGCGGGCTTGGGCGAGATCTATCGCCACGAGCGATTGCCCGACGGGCGTTTCCTGATCCTGCTCGCGGGCCTGATGCGCGTGATGATCCGCGAAGTGCCGAGCGACAAGCCCTACCGCCGCGTCGAAGCGGTGCCGTTGCGCGAGCAACCCTGCGCGAACGAGCGCGAGTCCGCCTTGCGTTGCACGTTGATGCGCGCGGTGCTCGCGCGCGCCAAGGAACCGCTCGAACTCCCGCCGGACATGCCGCTGGGACAACTCGTCGACCTGCTGCTGCTGCGCCTCGAACTCCCCGCGCGCACGATGCTCGAACTGTTCTCGATCACCGGCATCGAAGAACGCGCCGCCAAAGCGCTGCACGAACACGACGTTCGGCCGCGGCCGAAGTGCTGACGCTCACGCCAACTCCGCGACGACCGGTGCGTGGTCGCTCGGTTTTTCGCCGCCGCGGTAGCGCTTGTCGATGACGACGTCGGAGCACGCGGCGAGCGCGGGCGGGCTCATCAGGAAATGGTCGATGCGCAGGCCGTTGCCGCGCTCGAAGCCGCGCGTGCGGAAGTCCCACCACGAGTACTGGCCCGCTTCTTCGTGAAAGCGCCGGTACGCGTCGACGTAGCCCGGCGCCATCACCTTGGCGAGCGCGCGGCGTTCGGTCGTCGAGCACAGGATCTTCTCGCGCCACGCTTCCGGGTCGTACACGTCGCGATCGTCGAAGGTGATGTTGAAATCACCGCCGACGACGACCTTCTCGCGCATGTCGAAGCTCGCGAGGTACTGCGCGAGCCGCTCGAGCCACTCGAGCTTGTAGGCGAACTTCTCGCTGCCGACGGCCTCACCGTTGACGACGTACACGTTGACCACGAGCACGTCGTCGACCTGCGCCGCGATCACGCGCCGCTGCGCGCCCTCGGCTTCGCCGGGCATGCCGCGGCGCACGTCTTCGATGCGATGCTTGGCCAAGATCGCCACGCCGTTGTAGGTCTTCTGCCCGAAGGTCTCGACGTTGTAGCCGAGCTCCTCGACGGCCTCGCGCGGGAACTGCTCGTCCTGGCACTTGATCTCCTGCAGCAGCGCGACATCGGGCCGTTCCTGTTCGAGCCAATCGACGACACGCGCGAGGCGCGCACGCACGGAGTTCACGTTCCAAGTCGCGATCTTCATGCGCGGAACTTGGCGCGCGCGCGGCGCGCCGTCAACGACCGTGAGCGTCGACGCGCACGCGAGCTCGTTTTCCCGCACCGCCGCGCCCGTTTTCGGCGAACCGCGAGGCGGTGTGCGACGAACGCGCGGCGCTCCCGTATCCTCTCGGCCCTCATGAACACGGAGCTAGCAGGACTTTGAAACGATTTTCAGGTGGTGGAGCGGGCGGCGGACGTGGCCCGCGCTCGAGCGACGGACCCAAAAGGCCGAGCGGCCCCCCGGCGGCGCCGCTGAAGCCGAGCACGGACGTCCCCGAAATCGAGACCTTCCGCGAATGGCCGTTGATGGCCGAGATCCAAGACGCGATCGCAGCGATGGGCATCACGGTGCCGACGCCGATCCAGCGCCTCGCGATCGGACCGGTGCTCGACGGCAAGGACGTGATCGCCAAGGCGGAGACCGGCACCGGCAAGACGCTGGCCTTCGGCGCGCCGATGATGTCGAAGATCGATGCGTCGCGCGCGAGCGTGCTCGGTCTGGTCTTGTGCCCGACGCGCGAACTCGCGCAGCAAGTCGCCGGCGTGCTCGAGAAGCTCGGCCAACCGCGCAACATGAAGGTCGCGCTCGTCGTCGGCGGCGAACCGATGGGGCCGCAGATCACGGCGTTGAAGGCCGGCGCGCAGGTCGTCGTCGGCACGCCGGGTCGCGTGATCGATCTCTACGGCCAGCGCTTCCTGTCGTTCCCCTGGACCGAGTTCGTCGTGCTCGACGAAGCGGACCAGATGCTCGAGATCGGCTTCATCGACGACGTGCGCAAGATCCTCTCGTACACGCCCGACGAGCGCCAAACGATGCTGTTTTCAGCGACGTTTCCCGACGAGGTGCTGCGCCTCGCGCGCGAAGCGACGCGCAATCCGTTGGAGGTCGCGACGGCCGCGGGCAACGCGACGGTCAAGACCATCCACCAAAGTTGGATGCCCGTCGAGCGCGGCGATCGCTCGCTGTTGTTGATGCGTTTGATCGAACAGAGCGCGCCCGAGGACGTGTTCCTCGTGTTCTGCGACCGGCGCACGGAAGTCGACTCGCTGATGCGCCCGCTCGAACGCATGCCCTTCTCGGTCAAAGCGCTGCACGGCGGCTACGACCAAGCCGCGCGCTTCCGCGTGATGAGCGCCTTCCGCACCGGCGAAGTGAAGGCGCTGATCGCGACCGACGTCGCTTCGCGCGGACTCGACGTGCACCACGTTTCGCACGTCGTCAATTACTCCGTGCCCCAAGACGCTCAGGACTACACGCACCGCATCGGTCGCACCGGCCGCGCGGGGCGCGAAGGCAACGCGATCACGCTCGTTTCGCACGAACAGGCCGGCCGTTGGCAGGCGATCTTGCGCGAAACCAAATGGGACGTCGCCGAGGTCGAGCCGCCGAGCCGGCGCTCGCGCGGCATGCCGCCGATGCGTTCCGCGCAACGCCGCGACGAGCGTCCGCCGTTCCAGCCGCGCGACACACGCCCCGCGCGCGACGAAGCACCGCCCGCGCCCCAGCAAGTTCAGGATCAGGCGCCGCAAAAGCTCGATCGCGCTGCGCAACCTGCCGCCGCGCGCGCGAACGTCGAGCGACCGGGGCAGCACGCCGAGCGCGCACCGCGTGCTCACGCTCGCGATGAACGAGCGGCTCGCGCGCCGCGTCAACCCGCCGAGCGTCCGCCGCGCGCCCCGCGCGCTGAACACGCACCGCGCAGCGAAGCG
>CAYHRR010000124.1:8132-9008 GCA_964358875.1 uncultured Planctomycetaceae bacterium
GCGAAGCGCACGCGCGCACTTCGGAGTCGGCGACTGCACCGCGAACGCAACATGCTCCGCGCGCGCACACTCCCGCTTCTAGCGAGCGAGCCCACGCTCCGCGCGCGGCTCAGCCTGCACCGACGCCGATCGGCGGCCGCGAGAAGCGCACGATGTCGTCGCGCGAACGGCTGCGCATCGAGCGTGAAGCGGCACAGGGCGCAGGCAAAGCGCTCGCGCCCGCAGAGCCCAAGAGCGCGCACTCCGCGCCGCGGACTCGACGCCCGCGCGGCGATTCGGCGCCGCAAGAACGGTAGAACCAGCGCACGCGCTCGACGCCGGTGTCGACGCGCACCTTCACTCCCACAGAGGTGTTCAGCTCATGCTTCGTTCGAAATCCACGCTCGCCCTTTCGTTGATCCTCGCAGCAGCCGCGCCGCTCGTACGCGCACAAGATCCCGCTCCGGTCGCGCCGCAAGACGCTCCGCCCCAAGCGGAAGTGTCGCAGCTGACGGAGGCGCAACTTCGCTACGCCGAACTGGTCGCCTCGATGGACTGGGTCCGCGGACCGGGCGACGGCCGCTTGGGTGAGCGCGCGAAGATCGCCGTTCCCGAGGGCTACTCCTTCACCGGCGCGAAGGACACGCAACGTCTGATGGAGGCCATGCAGAACTCGGTTTCGGGCGCCGAACTCGGCTACCTCGAACCGGTCGGCGACAACTGGTACGTCGTGTTCGAGTACGACGAGTCGGGCTTCGTCAAGGACGACGACAAGTCCGAGCTCGACGCCGACGAATTGCTCGAGACCTTGCGCGAAGGCCAAGCAGCGGACAACGAACACCGCAAAGAACGCGGCTGGGACACGCTCGAAATCGAGAGCTGGGCCACGCCGCCGCA
>CAYHRR010000125.1:0-5503 GCA_964358875.1 uncultured Planctomycetaceae bacterium
GGGCGCCGAGGAGTGGGCGGCCGGTCGCGGCGTGATTCGCGTAAAGGTCATCGTCAGTGGCACGAGCACCCAAGGTGTTGCGACCCTAAACACGACGGGGGTCCCTGAACCTGGGGCCGCAGGACAAGCGGGCGGCGGACGCGGCGGAGTCGGTAGTCCCTTGACGACGGCCTCATCGCCGAAGGGCGGCAACGGCTACGGCGCGTGGAACACGTCGGACCGAGGCGGTGTCGGTGGCGAAACAGGCTGGGTCAACAGCAGCACGCTCGAAGCCAGTCGACGTGGCGCAGGCGGTGGTGGCGGCGTGTTCGGTCCGAACATCGCTGCGGTCACCGGCGCTGTCGGCGCATTCGACCAACGTCGCATCGGCTTCGACGCCGAGAAGGGCTTCGACAACGCGTTGGGAGTCAATGGCGCTCTCACAGGAACGCCGGGCCCCTTCGGCGGTGCAGCGGGCCCGAGTCCGTTCACGGATCCGAATCCGAACAACAACTTCTACGGCACGCAGTTCGACAACACGACGAACACGTTGATCGTCGGTGAACTGCTCCGGCCTTGGGCAGGTGCGGGCGGCGGCGGCGGCGGAGACGCCTCGACGGTGCCGGCCAACATGACCTTCCCTGGTCCGTGGAATCCTGCGGGCGACGAAAAGGGATCGGGCGGAGCCGGCGGCGGCGGCTCGGTTCACGTCATGGCGCTCGGACCGATCATCTTCGGCGTCAACGGCCAACTCGCCAGTCGCGGCGGCTTCGGCGGCGGCGGCGAGAACTCGATCTACCTCAATCGCGTCGGCGGCGGCTCGGGTGGTGGCTCCGGCGGACACGTGATCTTGCAGAGCTCGTCGACGATCGACTTCTCGGCCAAGGCTGCGGTCGTGTGGACCAATCCGCAGGACATCAACTTCGCGATCGATTGCCGCGGCGGCAACGGTGGCGCCGGCGCGGATGACATCGGCGGCGCGACCCAGACAACGCAGGGGCAGCGCGAGACCCTGCCGTTGCAGGACGCGTGTCCGACGGGATACCTGACCACGGGTACCAACGGATGTCGCGGTCTGGTCAACGGTGCCGGCGGCGACGGTGGCCCCGGTTTGATTCAGCTCCACACGTCGACCGGCAACGTCGGTCAACTCGCAGCGGGCGCCGACATCATCCTGCCGGCCGGCGGCGCGACGCTTCGTGACATCTGTGCACCGGCACCGTTGAGTTCGACGAACACTCAGGCGGCACCGACGAACCACATGATCCCGACGTTCGGCCGCAACTCGCGCGCGCGCTCGAACTGGATCGCGCTCGGCGAAGGTGGCTTCGACGAGAGCTCGGCTCTCTACAAGAACGTGACCTTCGCGTTCGACGGCACCAACCCGGCGACGGGACTCGTGTTGACGGACGGACTGGGGAATGTCACGCCGCTGGCGCCGATCCTCGGCCCGAGCTTGATCAATCTGCTCGGCGCGACGCCGCCGTTTGTTGTCAGCCCCGGCGGGTTCCAGGCTGTGATCGATGGCAGCCCGCTGGTGGGCACCGCCAACGAAGTGCTGCTGCTGAACCCGTCGCTGATCGAGCACTACGCGGTCGAACTCGTCGACGGTGCTTCGAACCAGCGCTTTGACGTGGTTTCGGCCGCCTACAACAGCGGTTCGCAACGACTGACGTTGACGGTCGACGGCGACGGCCCGTCGATGCTCTCGTTCTCGCTGACGCCGACGACGACCATGGCCTTGCGACCCGCGTACTTCCGCGTGCGCAGCTCGGGCACGGTCGACTATCTGCCGGCCAGCGCGTCGATTCGCATCCGGATCGAGGCCACCAGTGCCGATGCGTCGGGCAACCCGGATCCGGCCGGCGTAACAGGCTTGCAGACGAACATCGCGGTGCTCAACACGCTCCCGAATCGCAACCTGCGCTTCGTTCGCTTCGAGGTGTTGTTCGACGTTGCCGCGCAGGGCGGAGCGCTATCCGCCACCAACGCGATCCCGTCGATCGAGTTCTTCCGCCTGCCGTTCACCTACTGACGCGCGGCGCGCACGCTTCGCGCGCGCCTCGCTTTCGCTAAGCTCCGCACACCGGAGTCCATCCTCGACGGGGATGGTCTCCGGTCTGCGACCAACACGCCGGTCGGGTCCCGCTGGGACTCGGCCGTCGCTCTGCTCTCTTCGATGTCTGCGACATCCGGCCCAACGTGCCCCAGTCCCTGCGGCGGCGCGCCGCCCCCGCGGCGCGCACCGGAGTTCTCTCCATGACGGTTCGAACGAACGCCTCTCGCTACCTCCTCCCGACCGCGACGATCTTGCTTGCGTTGGAGCTCGCTGGTTGCACCCAGTCGACGCTGCAGCAAAGCTCGAATTTCCCGGTGGGCTCGACGCAGACCGATCCCGACACGGGCCTGAAGTTCGTTGTCGACGACAACCGCTCGGGCGCGGCGTCCAATCTGCACGTCAGCGGTGTCTATTGGGGCCGCCTCGTCGACGTGTATGCGCCCAACACGACCACCGGACTGGACGAGCTCCTGTTCGACGACTTCTTGATCGGGGCCAGCGTCGCCTCCGACGGGACGGACTTCACCTTGGCGCGGAACCCGACCACGGGCGTCGAGTCGCTGACGATTCTGCACCCCTTCGGGACGGCCGAGTTCAACGCCGCGTTTGCCCAGATCGAAAGTGGACTGCAGCTTTTGATCGACAAGAGCCTGGACGTCCAGGAGCTCCCGCCCTTCACGGCGGTGCCGCGCAATGCGGCGGTCGTGGTCGAGTTCGATGACTTGATCGATGTGTCGACGCTGACGAATGAAACGGTGCGATTGAGCGTCGGCAACCCGCCGACGTCGACCTTCAGTGCGCGCCTCGTGCCGGATGCCAACCACGGCGACCTGCTCAACAACACCTTCTATTCCACCCGCGCGATCGTCGACATGACGATCTCGGAGCTCGAGGCGATCCCGCTCGGCGCCGTGGTCAATGGAATCGGGCTGCCCGAGTGTGACAACATCTCGCAAGCCAACGTGGTCTTGCGCATCCCGACGAGGTTGGCCGTCGGGTCGCAGTTCGAAGTGCTCCAGAATTTGGCGGGCCACAGCGTTTCGTTCACCGGCAACGGCAGCACCGATCCGTTCGCGGCGTCGCTCGATGTCGTGCGCGCATTCCGCTCCGGGGGACGCACGACGGTCACGAGTGATCCGTTCAACGGATTCCTCGACGACACCAGCGCGCCGCGCATCGTTTCGCAGCAGTCTGTGACCGTCGGTTCCTTGTTCCAAGTCGGCAACGACTACCTCGTCGATGTCGTTTTCTCGACGACGGGTTGTGCGATGACGCCGCGCACCGGCGACCTGTTGAAGATGGTCACGGGCGTTTACGCCCAAGTGATTCAGGACGGATCGGCACCGTCGGGCGGGGTCGCGTCGGGCGTCAAAGTGCACGTGATCTATCCGATCGGGGCCGAGCTCGACATCACGAACAACAACACCGGCGAGTACCGCACGCCGTGGCTCCGCACTAGCGATCAGATCACGCATCCCGAATGCTGGGTGACCGTGAGTCCTCCGCCCGCCACGGGCGCAGATACCGGTCTCGACAAGAGCTCCTCGTTCTCGCTGCTGTTCAGCGAACCGATGGATCCGCGGCGCGTCAGCGCGTTCGACACCCTGCAGTTGCTCTACGGTTTCACGACGCCGTCGATGCAAAGCCAAGTCACCGGCCAGATCAGCGCGAGTTCGGACCTCACGCGCTACACGTTCCTCCCGTCCCTTCCGTTGCGTCATGCGGCGGCCGGCACGGAGACGTACCGCGTCAATTTGCCGACGGGCACGAATGGTCCGGTCGATCTCGCGGGCAACGGTTTGCCGGTTGCGTTCACGGACGGCACCAACGCTTTGCCGAACTTCACGTTGCTCGCCGCTCAGGCGGCGATCGAAAGCCGCAGCGTGATGCTGAAGTTCACGTCGACCGACGAGGATTCGAGCGCTCCGATCCCCGGCAACGATTTGCGCGGACAGGTCATCTACGACCTCGCGAACGGCCGCGTTCGTCCGCGCAGTGTCGCGCGTCTCTCGGGAGTGTGCGATCCCCAGACCCCGATGGTGGGCCTGATGGCCGGCGGCACGATCGCTGCGCCGTCTGCCTTCTGGAACATCGGCGGAGACACCCAGCTCCCCCTGTGGCGCTACGGCTGCCGCTTGCAAACCGTGTGGCGGCACCCCGATCTGGGTTTCCGCTTGCTCGACGACTCGACGCACAACCTCGACGTCGAGGGACTGTCGTGGATGCCGCTGGGCGCCGGTTTGCAAGTCGACAATTTCCCGCAGTTCCAGATCGGTCTCGCTCACTGTCTCAGCCTGCCGGACGAAGGCGTGTTGACCAGCGGTCCGGCGCCGGTCCCCCAGCCGCTGACCAGCATTTCGGACGTGTTCTTGGACAACCTGCTCAGCGCGACCGAGGACCCGCTCGTCATCGCACACCCGAAGGCCCGCGGCTACACCGTGCAGCCGCTCGACGTCTTCGTGTCCGCGTCCGGCTCGACCATGGCGCCCTACCCGCTCAATCGTGGCACCACAGCGGCCCAGACCGTGCTCTACACGTGGCGTGACAACTCCAAGCTGTCCGTCGGACAACCGGATCGTGCGACCGTCGGAACGGGAGATGGTTCGCGTCTGATCAACGAGCGCGTGCTCGATACCGGTGCGCCCGCTGTGGTTTATCCCAAGGGCGCGGTGCCGACGATTGCGCTTCCGTTGCTGATGGACTTCCGCTGCTATCCGGACTCGCTGGTGACGAGCGCTAACCGCCTGATGGGCAAGCTTGCCGTTGCACCGGCGTCTGCCGCGCAGATCGAGAACCCGCCGTTCTTCACGAGCTGGACCGCAGGCTATGTGACGTTGCTCGGAATTCCCACGCCGATCGATCCCGACCAACAGATCGTGGCGGCGGGCGCGCTCGTTCCCGGCGGTGTCAACAATCTGCCGCGCAACCAGTTCGTGTTCTTCGGTCAAGGCGACTTCGTGACGCGCGTGAGTCGAGCTCACACCCGCTGGTTCGAATGCGCGCCTTCGGCACCGGGCGGCTCCTTCAACTTTGCGGACACCGTCATCGATCCGGGCGCGACGTTGTTGCCGACGGGAACGCAAGTCCTCCTGCACTATCGCGGTGCAACCGGCGTGACCGGGACTGTCGGCGCGTTCGACGTCGCTGAGAACTACGACCCCTATGGCAATCGATTGGCCGGCGCACCGAGCTTCCTCGTGGCGTTCACGGGTGGTATCAGCACCTGGAAGTCTTCGATCCAGCAGATCAACGGATCCCAGTTCTTCCAGGCGCGCATCACGATGATCTCGAACATCGCCAGCGGCGCCACGCCGGAACTGTCGTCGCTCGGATTCGCGTTCTACCGCTGATCGAATTCGGCGCCGCGCGCCGCTGCTCGCCGGTGGGAACCGGGGGCGTGTTCCCCGGGCCTCGCGCTGCGCGAGGCCCGCTTTGATTGGCTGCGCTCGCGCTGCGCGAGGCCCG
>CAYHRR010000125.1:5603-8941 GCA_964358875.1 uncultured Planctomycetaceae bacterium
GCGCTGCGCGAGGCCCGCTTTGATTGGCTGCGCTCGCGCTGCGCGAGGCCCGCTTGGAATCGCTGCGCTCGCACTACGCGAGGCCCGCTTCGAATCGCTGCGCGAGGCCCTGGGCGTTGGCCGGCCCGCTCTCTGAGCTTGGGTCCGCCGACGCCGATTGGTCCAATGGCGCCCCGTGTTCGATCGAGTCCCGTGCGTGCGAGCTTGGAGGTGGGCGCGTCGCACGGCGTGCCTCGCATTGGGCTTCGCACTCGGGGCCTGTGGCGAAGCACGGCGCGCGCCGATCCGCGCCCTCGAGCTCAAGCAGATACGTCCGGAGAACCGCGTCGGCGTGTATCTGAATGAACGGCTCGTCCTGCACTTCTCGGAGCCTCTCGATCCGTTGACCGTGCATCGCGGCAGCATCCGCGTGCGCACTGCAGATTCGACCGACGCGCGCGGTCGCCTCGAAGTCGACGAGGATCGGCTCGAGTTCATCCCCGACGCGGTGCTCGCCTTCGACCTTTCCGACGGCGGCTACCTGCCCGACACGACCTACTTCGTCGAACTGGCCGGCTTTCCGCGCGTCGATGGGTTGCGCGGGCGCAGCGGCGCGTTGTTGCGCGAGAACGTGCGGATGGAATTCCGCACGGCGGCGGTCACTCAGCCGCGCGAGGGCTTTCTCTTCGAGGACGCAAGTCCGACGCGTGGAGCGCGCATGCGGCTGGCGACCAAGACCATCGGGCCGCTCGATCCGATCACGCTCGGGTTCGACGAACCGATCGATCCGTCGACGTTGTTCGCGGAGGACTTTCGACTGACGCGCGGTCGCGACACCGACGCGGCCGCGCTGCGCGCGCGGGTCGTGCGCAACAGCGATCACGGCGACGCGTCGACGCTCGATGCGGCCCAGGTCGAGTTGTTTCCGATCGAGCTGCGCCTCGAGCCGGGCAAGTACGTGCTCGAAGTCGGCGTTCCGACTCTGCGTCTGCGCGATTTCGGCAATCACGAGCCGTGGTTGCGCCGGCGCGCGTTGGTGTTCGAGGTGACCGAGAACGGGGTCGGCACGTTGCAGCGCGATCCGACGGCGGAATTCGTCGAGAGTTTTCTGGAGACGTCGACGCGCTCTTCGGAGGTCGCGCTCGGCTACGACGGGACCGCACTGTGGAGCGGCAATGGTCGCGTCGAGCTGTGCTGGCCTGCGGCGGCGGGCGACGGCCGTGATGACGACGTACAGCTCTCGGGAAGCGAGACGCGGCGTGACGTGCAGGCGATTTCGACCTCGATCACCGAAGGCGCGACCTGCGCCCTCGACCAAGCCCCCGGACTGCTCGTGTTGCGCAGTCAAGCCCGTACGCAACTGCACGGCACGCTGCGGCGCGACGGGGCTCCAAAGCCGGTGAGCGACGCCGACGACGCTTTGCTGCGCACAGCAGCGACGCTCACCGAGTTGCTCGAAGAGCTGCGTCGCCGCAACAGCGACTTCACCGTGCTGATCGCCGGTGGCGACTTGATCATCGACGGACGCGTCTTCTCGTCGACGCCGCTCTTATTGATCGCCGGCGGCCGCATCCGTGTGGCGCGCAAGGACGCGCTCCATGCGCCCCAGGTGTACTTCCGCGACCAGATCTTTCGGCGCCAGCCGTCGAAGCCCTACGGCGCCGACACGGATCGCGAGCCGACACCGGGGCTGATTCGCTTCGTCGCACCCGACAACGCCTTCGACGTCGCGCGGCCGTGCGAGTTCGAGCTCGACCAACCGCTCGTCAACCCGTTACGCCGTCCGCTGCGCGTCGCCGTGCTTTCGACGTCGCTGCCGCCCTTCGATCGAGCAGCGCGCTGGTTCGAAGGCCCGCAGGCGAGTTTTCGTTCCGGCGCGGGCTCGGTGCGCGTGCGCTACCTGGGCGAGCACGCCGGCGGAGGCTCGGTGCAGGTCGACGATCCCGTAGTGCTCGTGCAATGCCCGACCCTGCGCTTGTTGATCGAACTCGAGATGCCGGCGGTCAAGGCCGGCGCGGGCGCGGCCGACAAGTGGGACCCGCCCTGGGTCGACGACGTGTTGATCGAATACGAACCTGAGTCCGCCCGGAGGGGCCAGTGAGTTGGCTCGGCTTGCCGCGTGAGCTCGAGCTCACCTGGTGGACGACGATGGGCCTGTTCGTGGGCTCCTTCCTCAACGTCGCCATCCATCGCCTGCCGCGCGAGGACATGAGCGTCTCCAAGCCGCGCCGTTCGGTGTGCCCCAAGTGCGGCCGCCAGCTGACCTGGTCCGAGAACATCCCGCTGGTGTCGTGGATCGCTCAGCGCGGTCGTTGCCGCGGCTGCAAGGCGCCGATTTCAGCGCGCTATCCGCTCGTCGAGGCCCTGACGGCCTGCGCCTGGTGGCTGTGCGCCTATCTGACGCCGTCGGAGAGCTGGCCCTTGCTCACCATTCGCGTCACGGTGCTCAGCGGCCTGATCGTCGCGACCTTCGTCGATTTCGACTGCTTCGAGATTCCCGACGAGGTCTCGATCGGCGGCATGGTGCTCGCGCCGCTCGCCTCGTTCCTGGTTCCCCAACTGCACGCGGACACCTGGCTCGCGCAGCATTTCTCCAACGCTCCCGAGGTCACGCGCGCCGGAGCCTTGATCGCGAGCCTTGGCGGGATGGCCGTCGGTGGAGGCGTGCTGATCGTGATCGGATGGCTGGGCAAGCGCATGTTCGGCCGCGACGCGATGGGCTTCGGCGACGTCAAGCTGCTCGCGGCGGCAGGCGGTTTCGTCGGCCCCGGCGGCGCGCTGGCGGCCCTGGTGATCGCGTCGTTCGTCGGCGCCCTCGCCGGACTCGGCAACATCGTGCGGTTCGTGGTCGTGTTGCGCGCACGAGTTGCGGCTCGCCGCACACAACGAAGCTTCGCTCGCTCGCTGCACGCGGCGCGCGCGGCCGGTCAGATGCTGCCGTTCGGGCCGTACTTGGCGCTTGGAACCGCCATCGCGCTTTTGTATTGGAAACACATCAGCGTCCGGCTGTAGACGCGCGAGGGGCGTTCAAAACGCGCGTCGTCGACAGGCATCACGCTGTCGGCAGCCGAACGCGCCGTTCAAGTTCGCGCGGCGAACGCGCCGCGCGACGCAGTCCATTCTCGTCCATTGAAGTCCGACATCGATCGATGTCCATCGTCCGGTAGGGGAAGCATGAAGTCGCAACGTCACTTGTTCGGAGTTCTCGTTCTCGCCGTCTGCGCGCCGTTCGTCACGAGCTGCGCTTCGACGCAATACCAAGCAGCGCTCAACGAGCGCGAGCAGGAGAATCGCACGCTGCGCGAAGAGCGCGCGAATCTGAAGGGCGCCAATCGCGATCTTTCGGCACAGAAGGATTC
>CAYHRR010000126.1:0-8935 GCA_964358875.1 uncultured Planctomycetaceae bacterium
CACTCGGCCCACGCAGCGTCGAACGCCGGGTAGCTCCATCCGAAGATCGACGTGAACAGATCGCGGTGCGTGTCGTGCAGGTTCGAGTTGTCGGGGAGGCCCTCGGCGTTGGTCATGCCGTGCAGGCCGTCGTTGAGCTTCGCGAAGCCGTCGGGCTTGGTCTTCAACAGGAAGTCGACCATTGACCAACAGGCGTAGTGGCGGTCGAGCGTGAGGTCGGCGTACTGCTGCATCGTCATCAACTCGGCCATGCGCGGTTGCTTCCCGGAAGCGACCAGCTTGCGCGCTTCGGGTTCCCACTTCTCCTTGCGCGTCATCGTCGCCGTCGCGCCTTCCGAGGAGTCGAACGAGTTGAACTTGGGCGACACCTCGCGCTCGAGCACGTGCGCCAGACCCTCGCGGATCCAGGTCGGCGTCTCGTAGCTGTAGTGCTTGAACCCGTCGAGCATGTTGATCGTCACGTTGAAGACCGTGTGCGCGTGCAGACCCTCGTCGTCGCGCAGGTTGTCTTCCTGGCAGTGGATCGTGATCGACAGCGTGTCCTTGCCGTGCAAGTTCCAGCGCTGCGTCTTCTTCGTCAGCACGCCGAAGTGCGTTTGCAGGTACGTGGTCAAGTTCGCTTCGGTCGGCACGATCAGGAGCTCGAATTTGTGCTCCTCGCCGAGGAACGGACCGTTGCCCATGTACTTGCCGGTGCGCGTCCACACCGTCGGCGTCGGCGGAAAATCGCTGTCCTTCACCTGCAGGATGCCGAGCATGCGCTGCCAGGTGTCCTCGACGCGCTGCGCGTAAAGGTGCGCGCGCAGCCACGGATCGACGATCTTGGTCTTGGGGTCGACCTCGGGAAGCACGAGCTGCAAACGCGCGAGTTCAGCGCGGATCTTGGCCTTCTCGTCCTGCTTCACCTTCTGCTCGCCGAGCGCGAAGCCGATTTCGAAGTGCGCGCTCTCGAGCCAACGGATGTCGCACGTGGCGAGCAGCGCATCGACTTTGGTCGTGCTGTCGACGTTGCCGAAGTCGAAACCGCCGTGCGAAACGAGGCCCGCCGCCTTCATCAAGGCCGGGTCGCCCTTGCAGTAGGGGCACAGCTTCGGGTCGTTCTTGCGCTGCGCCGCGAGGTTGGGCGCGAGCGCTGCGACAGCGATCAGGAAGGCGATGAGAACGCGTTGGTGCATGTCGATGCTCGAAGCTGGGGTCGTGACCATCTAGCCCGGAGGCGCGCGCCGGTGACGCTGCTCAGTGCGCGCGTTCTTTCCACTTCTTGGCGAGCTCGATCGCCTCGAACACGGGCAGGTTGGCGATCGGCGGGTCGTTGTCGACGATGCCGCGCATGGCGTTGATCGCGGCGACGCGGATCGAATTGTCGGTGTTGTCGAGGTGCGGCCGCACGAGCGCGACGCCTTTGCCCTTGGTTCCGCAGCCTGCGAGCAGGTTCAAGCCGGCGACGCACTTCTTGCGATCGGCGTCGGCAGCCCACTTGCCCGCGAACTCGGTCGCTTCGTCGTCACGCACCGCGGTGAGGGCCGTGCGGATCTCGCCGCCGTACTTGCCCCACTTGGCGAGCGCGTAATCGGCGAGCATCGGCAAGGCCTTGTGCGAACCGGTCGCGGTCGTGCACAGCGCGGCGGCGTAGAGCTCTTCGGCGCTGCCCTCGGCCTTCGGGTCCTTGTCGCGGATCGCCTTGGCCTTGACCAAGGCCTCTTCGGCGAGCGCGGCGACGCCCGCGTCGGGGAACTTCGCGCAGCGCAGCAACGCCCACGCGCGCACGGCGGACGATTTGTCGGCGAAGAACACGGCCATCAAGCGCGTGTGCTCCGCGCCCGTGATCAGGTCGAGCACAGCCGTGCAGCGATCGAGCGCCGACGGGTCCTTCTCCTTGCCGAGCACAGGGACGAGCAGCGGCGCGACGCCGGCTCCCGCCGCAACCAAGGCTGCGTGCGCTTGCTCGCCCATGGTTTCCGTGCCGGCTTTGCGCAGTCGTTGGATGTCGCTGTTGACGGTGGCGAGCACGTCCGCGGCGAGTTTCGGCCACTCGCTCGCGCGCACGACTTCGGACTTGGGAGCCGGCGCGGGCTCGGGCTTCGGCGGTTCTTGCGCGACGCGCGACGCGCTCGGAAACACGGCGAGGCACAACGCAACGACGATGGTGTTCACGGCTTCTTCCTCATGCGGTTCTTCAGCAGCTCCGGCACGATCGCATTCCACTGGGGATCGACGATCGTCAACACGTGGCGTTCGTGCTCGGCTTCGATGCGCGCGGCCGCGTTCGCGGCGTCCATCCACGCAAAGGTCAGCACGTCGAGCTCGAGTTGCGTCGCCATCGTCACCGGCCCGTCGATCCTGGCGAGCTGTCGGGCCACGCAGAAGTGCCCCGGCTGCTCGATCACATCCGACCACGCGCCGTCGGCGAGGTCCATCGCGGCGCCCCACAGGTTGAGGCCGAGGTATTCCCAGTTGCCGTTGAGCACCACGCCGTAATTTCCATCGGTACCGACGGGATAGGTGCCGGCGCGCAGTTGCGCGAGCGCGGCCTGTGCAGCGCGGCGCGCGGCGGCGTGCTGCTCGGGCGCCATCATGCGCGCGATCACGCGCGGAAGCGTCATGTTGCGCAGCGCCAAGCGTCGCAGTTGCGGAGCGGCGGCGCTCGGCTCGATGCGCTCGACGTACACGGAGTCGGTGTCGATCTCGGCCGTGGAGATCGCGACGTCGTCGACGGCGAGCGCGGTGCCCGCCGGCCATTGCGTCGGCGCCGCGACGGGCTCCGACGGCCCGCAGCTCGCGGCCGCAATGACGACGAGCGCTGCGAGCCGACTCGTCTTCCACGCGCAGCCCACGCTCTAGACCTCCTGACGCACGTCGAAGCGACCGAGGAACTCGAGGCCGCGCTCGACCAGGAACGCGTAGGCCTCGTGGACGTGCTGCTCGAGCGTTTCGAGGCCGCGCGCGACCAAGATCGGCGCGAACGAGGCCTGGTTTTCGAGGAACACCGAGCGCGGATCGTTGTGGAACGACTCGATGCGCAACGCGTGGGCGTTGGGCAGGCCGTCGGTCGGCGGGAACACCAAGCGCAGGCCGTACAACTGCGGCGCGCGTCCGAAATCGCTGACCTTGTCTCCGAAGCCGAACATGCCTTCCTTCAAGTAGGTGCGCGAGTCCTTGAAGTTGCGCGGGTTGACCAGCGTGCGGATCGTCACTTGGTGCGTCGTGATCACTTGGACGCCGAGCAGGTTGCACGCAGCGCCGCTGAGTTGCCGCACGCGCGCGGCGAACTCGTCGACCGTCAGGTGCGTCAGCTCCTCGCGGAACACGATGCGATCGGTCGTGAAGGTCACCGACGAGATCGTTCCCGGGCGCGCGGTCGGATTCGAGAGTTGCGCGCCGCCCGCGAGCACCGCGAAGTCGGTGTAGGCGGGCGAAGGGCCTTGGAAAAGCTCGTTGTGCAAGCGCTGCAAGCGCCCGGCGTCGGCCTCGACCGGCGGATGGAAGAGCTCGCTCTGGAAGGCGATGGTGCGGGGCGCGTAGTGCGGTTGCATGGGCCGCTACCTTATTGCGCGACGTCGCGTTCGCCACAGCAGCCCACGCCGGCGAGCGCGAAAGTGCTTCCGCGAGCCTTGCCTGGAGCGCAAAAACCCACAGGTCGCCGTTAACCTCTGCGCCCCCGCGCTCGTACCCTTGCGCGCCCTCGAAACTCCTCCCGCCACTCGGGAATCCCATGACCAACGACCTTCGGCTGAGCTCCGGCTCCAGCGCACGCGCCATGCACTCGCTCCTCGGTTCCTGTTTGCTCGCGGTGCCGCTCCTTTCCTGTCAAGCGATGGAGCCGGCGCCGGCGCCGAAGGCCGCCGCGCCCGCGACGCAAGTGACCACGATCAACGTGGCCAAGATGCCGGTTGCGGCTACGCCTGTCGCAGCGCCGGCCCACAGCGCTCCCGCAATCGCGGTCGCCGCGCCGCTCGCGGTTCAAGCCGACGGCACCTCGATCTTCGGCGCGCCGGTGATCGTCAACGGTCGGCGCATCACCGACAACGAGATCAAGCGCTACCTGTGCCACGCGATCGGGCACAGCGACGTCGACATGTTCAAGTTCGGCGTGATGATCCGCCAGGAGCTCTCCAAGCGCCGCCAGGCCGGTGCGACGGAAGCGGAGTTGGCGCGCTTCGGCGTCAGCGACGCCGAGCTCGAGCGCCGCATCAAGCGCGAGCGCGAGGACTTCTTGCTGCGCTATCCGTCGCTCGACTTCGCCACCGAAGTCGGCCGCGCCGAGCTCTCGCTCGAGCTGTTCCGCGATCGTCTGCGCCAGACGATGGTGTTCGACAAGTTGTTCATGTCCGACGACCCCAAGGATTGGCCGGAGATCACGCGCTCGATCATCATCGAGGGCCTCGGCGAAGGCTGGATCAACGACTCGGTGATCAGTTATTCCACGCGGCTCAAGCGCATGTTCCAGGGGCAGCGCGAGCAGATGAACCAACTGGGCTTCGGCGCGTACCTCGATCAACTCGAGGCGATCGGCGACAGGGACAGCGTGACGCTGATCGCCGCGCTCGAAAATCCGCTCGCGCAGCAAGCCCTCGCGAAACTGACGGAGGCCGGCGTCGGCGACATCCAACCCGACGATCCGATCGCGATCGAAGCGACGCGCAGCACGTTGCTCCAGGCCTTCAACAACTACGCGATCGTGCACATCGACGCGGACGCCATCGCAGCGGCCTTGCCGGCCGGCGATCCCGCAGCGGTCGCCGCCGAGGCCGATGCGATCATCGAGCTCGTCGAGGGCGAGCCCGTCTACATCGATCAGGTGTGGAAGCGCGTCGGTCCCTATGCGACGCCCGAGAACGTCACCGACGCCAAGCGCTTTCTCACGCTGATCGCGTTGCTCGAGCACGATCTCGCAGCCAAGGGCGCGCTGATGACGCCGGCGGAGTTCCGCGCCTGGTGGCCGACGACCGCGCGCAACGACCAGAAGTACACGTACATGGAGTTCCTGAATCAGAACGAGATGCTTTCGAGCCAAGTGCTCGGCTTCCCGTCCCTGTTCTCGTTCTCGCACTACATCCGCGTGATCGAGTCCTACCGCAAGACGATCGCCGACGAGCTCGCCAAGGACGAGCTGCTCGTCCCGCTGTTGCCGATGATCAACCAGATCGCCGGCGCCGCGAAGCTCAGCGTCAACGTGATCTTGCTTTCGGCCTACGACTTCGATCACTGCAAGTGGAAGGAGAACGGCTGGGCCGACGCCAAGCAGCGCGCGCTCGATCTCAAGGCGGCGCTCGACGGCGGCGCCGAATGGAAGCCGATGCTCGACTTGCACAGCGAGTGGTGGGACCCGCCGATGCCGGAGTTCGGCAACAAACCGATGCAGAACTACTACTTCGGCGGCACCTTCGGTGACCAACCGCTGACGCGCAACCAGGTCATGAACTACCTGCTCGAGAGCGAGTTCCGCACGCTGCTGTACGGCGCGCCGGCGACCGACCACATCTTCTTCGAGCAGAAGATGGGCACGGTCGACGGACCGTTCCGCGGGCCGAAGGGCTACTACATCGCGCGCATCACGGCCAAGTCGCCGCCCTCGCGACCGCTCGATCTCAAGGAGCCCGTGCACCGCCAGATCGCCGAGCACCATTACCTCAAGAACTCGCTCAACGCGCGCGCGATGAGCCTGCTGAACGAGGGCGTGCAAGCGGGAACGATCAAGGGCGTCGAGCTCGGCGGCGGTCGCTACGAGCTGTAGTTCACGGCGCTGAAGGCGCGACACGACGAAGCGAGCGCGGCGTTCGACGCTGCGCTCGCTTCGTGTGTTCTCGCGCCGCGTCGCGAGTCGTTCGGCCATCGCGGAGCTCACGCATCCGACGCGGAGCTCGCGCATCCGACGCGGAGCTCGCGCCTCCATCGCGGAGCTCACGCATCCGTGTCGCATGACGGGCCGATCCGTTGCGCGTTCCGCGTCGCCGCGATTTTTCAAGGGACGGTCAGCGACTACGATCCGCGCCATGTGGAAGGGCTCGAGCTTCGAGAAGCTGTACCGACTGCTCGCGCCCGATGTGGTGCGACAGACCGGCAAGCTGGCGCTCGTCGGCGTCTTGGCGACGGTCGTCGCCATCGGCGAGAAGGCCCCGCTGCTGCTCGTGGTGCCGCTGTTCGACCGCGTGCTCTTTCCGCACGCCGCGGGCGAGGCCGAGTCCGCGAACATCGCGCTCAACGCTTTCAACAATGCCTTCGGCGGCGTTCAAGCGTGGGTCTCCGATTTGGTGTTCGGCGTCGGCGGCGGAGCGACCGACGACGACCAGAAACTGGCCGCGTTGTGGACGGTCGCGGCGCTCGTCGTCGCGTTGACGGTGCTCAATGCGCTCGCCCAGTACACGCTGACCCTGCTGTCGCGCTTCGTCGCGTTGCGCATGGTGATCGACCTGCGTCAGCGCATCGCGCGGCACATCATCGGCCTGTCGATGCGCTACCACGGCGAGCGCCAGTTCGGCGACGTGCTGTCGCGCATGAGCTCGGACGTCACGCAGACCCTGCAAGCGGTCAACTTGACGCTCAAGGACCTGACGCAACAACCGCTGCAGCTCGCCGGTGCGTTGATCGTCGCGCTGGTCGTCGCGCCGTTGCCGACTCTGGTCGTCGTGCTCGGGCTGCCGCTGGTGATCGTGCCGATCGCGCAGCTCGGTCGGCGCGTGCGCAAGCGCAGCACGAAGTCGCTCGCCAGCCTCGGCGCGTCGGTCGAAGTGTTGACGCAAGTCTTCACCGGCATCCGCACGGTCAAGGCCTTTCGCGCCGAGGAGCGCGAGCTCGCGCGCTACCGCGAGGTCAACGAAAACTACCTGCGCATCGCGCTGCGCATGGTGCGCGCCGTCGCGACGATCGAAGCCGCGACCACGCTGTTTTCGTACCTCGGTTTCGCCGCCGTGTTGGTCGTCGCCGGCTACGCGACGATCAAACACGGCCTGTTCTCGAGCGCCTCGGGCATGGCGACCTTCTTCGCAGGCATCGGCACGATCTACACGCACGTCAAGCGCATCACGACGGCGGTCAACCAAGTGCAGGAGTCCGCCGGCGCCGCGGATCGTCTGCAGGCGATCCTCGATCAACACCAAGACATCCGCGAACGCACCGACGCGCAGCCGATTCGCTCGCTCGGCGCCGGTTTGAAATTCGAGGCGGTCAGTTTCACGTACCCCGCGCAAGCTCAGCCGGCGCTGGTCGATTTCACGCTGCATGTGCGGCCGGGCGAGACGCTCGCGCTGGTCGGAGCATCTGGAGCGGGCAAGAGCACGACGGTCGATTTGATCGCGCGCTTCATCGACGTCACCGACGGACGCATCGCCGTCGACGGCCACGATCTGCGCGACTTGAAGCTCGACGACTGGACGAATTTGTACGCGATGGTCGGCCAAGTGCCGTTCCTGTTCCACGCGTCGGTGCGCGAGAACATCGCCTACGGCAAACCCGGCTCGTCGCAAGCCGAGATCGAAGCGGCTGCGCGCGCCGCGCACATCCACGACTTCATCGAGACGCTGCCGACCGGCTACGACACGATCGTCGGCGACCAAGGCGCGCGCTTGTCCGGAGGCCAACGTCAACGCATCACGATCGCGCGCGCGATCCTGAAAGGCGCGCCGCTGCTCTTGCTCGACGAAGCGACGAGCGCGCTCGACAGCGAATCCGAGGCCGAAGTGCAGCGCGCGCTCGACGAGCTGATGAAGGACCGCACGGTGATCGTGATTGCGCATCGCTTGTCGACGATCCGCAACGCCGACCGCATCGCGGTGCTCGATCAAGGCCGCTTGGTCGAGATCGGCCGCCACGAGGAGTTGCTCGCTAAAAACGGCGCCTACGCGCGCTTGCACGCGGCGCAGTTCCGCTCGAACGCGCAAGTGCAGATCTGACGGCGCTGTCGCGCGCCGCAGTGTTCGCGCCTTTCGTCACGAATGCGCGACGAGGCGCATGGTGCAGCCGCCGGTGCTCAAGCGCCGATGCCGCGCGCCGCGTATACCTCGGCGAATTCGGTTCGGCTCCGCGCAGGAACGCTGCTCGATCCCGCCCCGTGACGCGTCGTCGCTAGATTGACGCCGTGCGCTATCCGCTAGTCCTGCTCGCGATCGTGACGGCGCTGTTCGCTGCACTCGCAATTGCTCCGCCGGATCGCATGACCTGGGCCCTGGAGAATTCGTTTCTCGTGGCCGGCATCGCGTTCTTGTTCTTCACGCGTCGTTGGTTGCCGCTGACGAACGGCGCGTACACGGCGCTCTTCGTGTTCTGCGTGCTGCACGAGATCGGCGCTTACTACACGTACTCGAACGTGCCGTACGAAAGCTGGTACGAAGCACTGACGGGGCACCCGTTCTCCGAGTTGTTCGCTTGGAAGCGCAACCACTTCGACCGCTTCGTCCACTTCTCATTCGGTCTACTGCTCGCCTATCCGATGCGCGCGCTGTTCTTGCGCCTCGTCGACGCGCGCGGCGTGACGAGCTACTTCCTGCCGATCCAAATGGTGCTGTCGTGGTCGGCGCTCTACGAGCTGATCGAGTGGGGCGCAGCGATGATGTTCGGAGAGGGCACGGACATCGCCTACGTCGGCGCGCAAGGCGACACCTGGGACGCGCAGAAGGACATGGCGCTCGCAGGAGTTGGCGCCGTACTGAGCATGTTGCTCGCCTCCGCGTACCACCGCGCGCGCGGCTGCGACAAGCAACGTGAATGCGTCGAGGCGCTGGAGTCGTGCAAATGGCGGCTCAGTTCGCGCGGATGAACCGCGCTGAGCACGGCGCCACCGCTGCACTGTCACGCCGCCGATCGAAACACCCCCTGTCGTGCCGATCGGCCCAACGCGCACCGCACCCCCGACAAGAACCCCACAACCCTTCTTCCAAAACTCCGCGCGCGCATGGGCGGCTCGGCGCCCACGCGCGCGCGGAGCCGCCCCCGGCCGCCG
>CAYHRR010000127.1:0-5406 GCA_964358875.1 uncultured Planctomycetaceae bacterium
CGCGCACTTCGAAAGGCGCGTAAAGCTCGGACGGCACGCTGTTTTTCAAGCTGCCGATGCGCGCGGAAACCGTGATCGCGCGCGCGGTCCCGGCGTCGTCGACATTCGGAGGCAAGGCGAGATCGCCCCAGCGCGCGAGCAACTCGTGCAGCTCGAGCAGTTCGCGGGCCGCGTCGGCGCTGCGTGCGGCCGCGAGCGTTTGCTCGAGCGCGACATACAGCGACACACGCAGCGAATCCGTGGCCGCGCCGGCCGGGACGCTCAGTGCGAAGCGCTTGCGGCCCTGCTCGTCCCACCAATCGCCGGGCAGCCATTGATCAGCGCAACGGCGTTCGAGTTCCTCGAGCGCCGTCTCGCGCGCCGCGACGTCGCCGCGCAAGTCGAGCAGCTCGCACTTGCGCAACAACGCTCGGCACAACGTCGCGTCGTCCGGTTCGAGCGTCAGCACGCGCTCGACACTGGCGAGGGCTGCCTGCGGATCGGCGGCGAGCGCCTGTCCACGCGCTTCGTCGAGCAGCAGCGCGGCAAGTGCGGCTTGCAAGGCCGGACGCTCGCCGGGCTGCGCGCGAGTCGCGCAGGCTTCCAGTTTCTTGCGCGCAGGCGCCAAGCGTGCCAGAGCCGCGTCGACGTGGCCCAGATCGAGTTCGCCGCGCGCTTGCCGCGCGACGATGTTGGCCCATTCGAGCGCCGGTGCGAGCTCGTTCGGCGCGGCTTCGCTGCGCGCGCGATAACGCTGCTCGACGACGCGCCAATCGACGCAGGCCGAAAGCGCGCGACTGCTGGTGAAGAACACGGCGCCGTCGACGGCCGTCACGTTGCCGGCGATCAATCCGTCGCGCCACGGCGCGCTCGCTCGCCGATCCTCGTTGGTCAGCAGCGTGCGCTCGAGCACGAAACGCTGCTCGTTGCCGGCGACGATCACGCTGCGCGCAGTCAAAGCCCCGCGTGGCCGCGGGAACGACGTGGAAACGTCGCGACTCTGCGAGAGCTCCGTCGGTCCGCCGGGCGCGGCAAAGCCACGCGCCGCGCGCAGCGCATACACGCGCGAGCCGCCGAACCACACGCGATCGTCGTCCGCGCCGAGCATCGCGAGCATCTCGCGCGGCGCTCGCAGCACGCTCTTCTCCGTGCGCGTCCACAGCTTCTTGCCCGTCGCCAAATCGAGACCGAGCAGCTCGAAGGCATCGAGCGGCGCGGCGATCACCACGCCGTCAGTGACCACCGGCGCGGCGTTGGCCCACACTTGCGGGCGCTCGACGCTCGGTCCGCCGAAGCGCGAGGCGGGTGGTATCGGGATCTGGTCGTACAGCGTCTCCCACAGGATTTCGCCGCTGTACAAATCGAGCGCCGCCAGCGCGCCGAGCTGCGTCAGCACGATCACGCGCTCGCCGTCGACGACGACGGGCGCCGCGTTGAACTCGCGATTCTGGCGCCCGAACATGTTGAGCTCGACCTGGCCCGAAACGAGCGCGCTCGACCACAGCAGGCGGCCGGTGAACAGGTCGTAGCAACCGACGTGCATGTCGACGCGACCTTGCATGCGGTAGCTCGGCACGATCACGCGCGAGCCCGCGATCACCGGCGGCGCCGCGACGCTCATGCGCTGTTCGAAGGAGCCGCTCTCGAAGTCCCAGTCCGCCGCCGGCGCGTGGTTCCACAGCGGCCGACCGTCTTCGAGCGCGAAGGCGAACAAGCGTCGCTCGGGGATGACCTTGGTGATTTCGAAGTCCTGGTAGTCCTCGTTGTAGAGGCGGCTCAGCGGCACCTGCAGCACGGCGAGTGCGACGCCCGCCGCAGCTGCCGGCCGCACGATCAGGGTCTTCTTGTGCAGGTTGTCGTTGCCGAAGAAGCCGTTGCGCAAGATCGGAACCTTGCCGTTGGGGCGCACCTTGCCTGCATCGACTTGATCCCAACCGGCGGGTTCCGAAGTGCGCCAACGCAGCGCGCCGGTCCACGCGTCGAAGGCCCACAGGACCAGCGTGTCGCTGGCGAGCACCAAGTCGCCGCTGAGTGCCGCGTGCAAATTGAAGTACTCGCCCGTCGAAAACGGCGTGAGCGCGCCGTCGTCGCGCAACAAGCTCTGCTGCCACACGGCGCAGGCCGCGTCGGGAAAGGTCGGCTCCGTCGGCGGCACTCCGGCAGGCTCGAACATGGCTGCGAGCGCCAAGCGTTCTGTCGCGCATGGCTGCGGCGCACCGCCGAGTTCGCGCTCGAGTTCGCTCGCGTGCTTCCACGCGAAACGCGCGCCGTCGACGTCGCCGGACTCGAGCTCGATGTCGCCCAAGGTCCACCACGCATCGCGCGCAGCATCGGTCAGCGGATAGCGCCGCGCGATCTCCTGCACGTCGCTGCGCTCGCGCGTGCGCCGCGCGAGTTCGAGAGCCTGACGCGCCTCGAAGTTGAAGCGCGTGCGGTACAGCTCGTGGACTTCGCGCGGCGCGGAACGCAGTTGAGCGCGCGCCCACTCACCCGCGCCGATGTGTTGCTCGCTCGCGCCGCTTTCGACCGCGACTTCCGGCGGCCGCAGCACCGCGCCGCGGTGGGCCACGATCAACTGCTGCAAATCCGCGACGGCCTCGTGCCAGCGCTGCGCTTGCAAGTGCCCGAGCGCGCGCTGTGCGAGCCCTTGAGCGGAACTCGTCTGCGGAATGGCGAAACCACCGCGCGGCTCGCGACCGGTGCCGTCCTGTGCGCGCACTAGCGGCGCGCAGGCGAGCACGGCGGCCAGCGTCGCTCGCGCGCGTGCATGCAGCGCATGTCTATCGGCGCGCGACGGCTGCGCTCGTATATCAGCGTGCGCTCGTTTATCGGCGTGCGCCATGCGTCACACCAACTCGTAGCGTTTGCGCAGCACCCACTCGATCGAAAGGATCAGCAGGGCGGCGAGCAAGGTCGACCAACGATCCCACACATCGTCGAGGCGCGCCGAGATCGGATCGCGGCGCTCCTCCGAGCCCGGAAAATCTCGCGCGAACAGTTCGTCGGTGCGCGTCGGATCGAGAGCGAGGCCCTTGGAGATCGCGCTGAGTTCGGTCAACGCTTCGAGCGACGGCGTCGGATCGCGATTCTCGAGGCTGGGCAGCACGACCTCGAATTCCGCCGAGGCGATGCGCTGTTCGTTGTTCTCGATCCACACGCGGAACAGGCCCGTGCGCTCGGGCTCGATCGAAGCGCGGAACAAGCCCGGACGTCCGGGCACGGCGCCGAGCACGAGTTCGCTGGTCTTGCCTTCGGGCGTGCTCCAACGCACCGCCTGCGTCGATTCGGCGCTCGGCCGGAAATCGTTGTCGAGCACGCGCGCCTCGACGCCGACGCGCTCGCCGAGGTCGTAGCGGCTGCGCGCCAATTCGAGATGGAAGCGCCGATCGCCGCTCTTCATGCGGCCCAACGCGAGCCAGCGGATCGCGTTGCGCCAGAAGCGCTCGTGGTAGCGCGGACCGTAGTGGAAACGGAACTTCCAGGTCTCGTCGAAGCCCAAGAACAGCGTGCGTCCCGACGGGTAGTAGCCGGCGACGAGCAGCGGATAGCGCCCGTAGGAATTGCTCTCGCGCGGGTGGCGCAGGATCACTTGGCTGCCCGGTTTGGCGCGGCTCACCGGCAAGAACCAGTTGATCGCGTGCAGCCCGTTGTCGTCTTCCCACAGGCGTCGGTTGACGCCGAGGTCGGCGTTGAGGCGCACGACTTCGTGCGGATGATCGGGATCCTCGAGTTGCAAGTGGAACTCGCGCGTCGTGTCGCCCGCGCCGCCGCGCAGCTCGGCCTCGTCGAAGAGCACGGGCATCACCGCTTCGAGCGCGGTGCCGAGGTAGGCGCGCGGCAGATCGTATTCGCCGCCGAGGAAGCACAGTCCGCCGCCGCGCTCGACGAACTCGACCAAGGCCGCCATGAACTCGTCGCACTTCTTGGGGTCGGGCGAGATCGCGTAGGGATTGACGTCGCCGAGCAGCACGACGTCGAAGTTCTCGAGCAACTCCTTGCGCTCCGTCGGCACGGCCTCGAGCGGTGCGACATCGCGCGACGACTCCTGCACGAAGTCGGGATCGGCCGAGAGCAAGAAGGCTTGGAACTGGATGTTCTCGTCGGCGCGCTTGAGCATGTCGAGCGCGAGGCGTCGGTACTCCCAACGCGGATAGCCCTCGAGGTACAGCACGCGCACCTTCTGCGGGCTGACGTGCACGGAGATCTCGAGCGCGTTGTCGTCGAGCAGCGTCTCGCCCTCGACCGGCGGCACCTCGACATGGAAGCGCCGTTCGAGCGTGCGCCGATCGGCCGGACCCGCGCGCGCGACCAGCGTCACGCGCTCGCCGTTCTCGCTGAGCGCGATTTCCGCACTCGACATCACGCGCCGCTGTGCGCGTTCGCCGCCGTCGGGCTCGTACTCCTCCAAACGCACTTCGGTGCGCGGAGCACCGGCGACGCCGCGCGCGGCGACGCGCACGCTGATCGCGATCTCGTCGCCTTCGAGCGCGTTGGCCGGAGCCTCGACCAGTTCGAGGAACACGTTCTTCTCGGGCCGCGCGTCGCCGACGACCAACGTGTGCACCGGGATGCCTGCCGCCGCCGCGCCGCGCGCGGCTAGAGGCAACTCGACGCCGCCGTTCTGGCGACCATCCGAGATCACGATGACGTCCGTGACGTGGCGGCCGCGTTGGGCGGCCAGGGTTTCGCTGAGCGCGTCACCGATGTGCGTCGCGTGTCCGCGACCGCTGAGTTGCGCGCCCGTCGCCATCGGCGTCACGTCTTGCGCGAAGGTGAACACGCGCGGCACGTAGTCGCCCGCGCTCAACTTCGGCAACAGCACGCGCTCGACCAGCGCTTGCGCGATCTGGCTGCGCGTCGCTTGCGCAGGCTCGTCGAGCCCCAGGCCTTCGAGCGCGCGTCGCATCGGCGCGTCGTCGGCGTAGGCGTCGCGGCGTTGCATGCTGGCCGAATCGTCGACGAGCACGAGCACCTCGGCCTTCTGCACTTCCTCGCGTCGCGTCACCTTGACCGGTCGGAAGAGCACCGCCGCGAGCAAGGCGAGCGCGAGAAAGCGCAACAGTCCGAGCCCGAAACGCAGCCGCGTGCTCAAGGCTTCGCCGCGGTAACCCAACCAACAGATCAACGCGAGCGCGGGCAACACGGCGAGCACGACGATCCACGTCGCGGGCATGTCGAGCAGACGAAAGCTCTCGCGCGTGCCGGTCGAAGATTCGAGCGTGAGCAGGGCTAGGGCGTTCATTTCACGCTCCTGCGCGCGCGACCGAGCCACGCCGCCCACAGGGTCTCGAGCACGAGCGCGATGAAGCACACGAGCGCGATGCCGCGCCACAGTTCACCTTGCTGCGGAGCGACATCGGGATCGTCGTGGTGCGCCGTTGCGTCGCGGCCGACGAGGCTGAACACCGGATGCAATTGCGCCACTTC
>CAYHRR010000127.1:5416-8928 GCA_964358875.1 uncultured Planctomycetaceae bacterium
TTGGTAGCCATGCGCTCGAGATCGCCTTCGAGCGGCTCGAGCGCGACCGCGAAGGGCTCCGCCGGCGCGCCCTCGATTTCCAAGCGGTACACACCGGCGCGTTCGGCGGCGGCGAGCGCCGCGATGCGCCACACGCCCGGACCGATCGGTTGCGCTTCGTTCTCGACCGGGTGACGAGCGCCGTCGGGGGACACGACATGGGGATCGCGCGGGAAGGTCGTCACTTCGGCGTCGAGCGCAGCTCCGACGGCGAGGTTGCGCGGCGGCAGCGGGGGATCGGCGGCGTAGCGCAACCACTCGTGCACGAGCGGCACCAAGGCCCACGGCCATTCGGGCAAGCGAGTCCATTCGGCGTCGATCGAGGTCGTCCACACGAAGACCTTGCCGCGGTCGTAGGGCTTTTCGACGAACAACGGACTGGCGGCGTCGTCGCTCAAACGCGCGAGCACCTTGGCGTTGTCGCTCGGACGCGAGGTGAAGAACTCGTACACCGGTGCTTCGGTCAGCAGCGGCTTCCAACGCTCGTCCGCGAAGAAACGCAGCGCCGGGTGATCGACGGCGAATTCGCGCACGCGAAAACTGCCGTCGCGGCGCGCGATCGAAGTCCGCGAAGCGAGTTCGAGAGGCGACAGGCCGCTGCCGTCGGCGCGGTAGAGCCGCGCGTTGAAGCTCGCCGGTTCGACGCGCTTTCCCAGCGTCAAGATCAAGGCGTGCCCGCTCGCGGTCCAGCGCTCGAGCTTTTCGACCGTGTCGGCGGGCAGGCTCTCGACGTTGGCGAGCACGATCACGTCGAGCGCGCTCCAGTCGAGCGTCTCGTCGCGCAGTGCATGGGCTTCGACGACGCGCGCTTCGAAGGGCGCGTTGGCGGCGCCGGCGAGCACTTCGTCGCCGCGCGGCGGATCGAGCACGGCGTGCAGGAAGCCGACCTCGTCCTGTTCGATGTCGTCGGCGCGTTCGCCGTCGACGAGCAGCACGCGCACCGGTGGAGGAACGCGCACGACCACGGCGCGCGCATCGTCGACCGCGAGCCGATCGGACTCGATGCGCGCACTGACCACGTGGGCGCCGCCGCTCGAGAAAACCACGGGAAAACTCGCCTTGGCCGAGCCGCGCGCCGGAACGTCGATCGGGCGGTAGGGCAACTTGCCGTCGGCGTCGATCTGCAACGACACGCGCAGGCCGGAGCGCGCGACGCTTCCGAAATTGCGCACGCTGACCGAGACGTCGACCGTGCTGCCGGCGGCGAGCACCGGCGCGGCGAGTTCGAGCGCCTCGACGCCGAGATTGGCGGGCGTGAGTTCCGCCGGACCGAGGTCTTCGAGCATCACGTGCGCACCGCGATCGCGCAGCAGGTCGAGCTGCTCGGCGAGCGCCGGCTTGTCGCTGCCGCGAGCGGCACCTGCGCCCAGTTCGGCAGCGGAGTCACGCGCGTCGTCGCGCCGCGCTTCGCCGCGGGCCTCGAACGAACGCTTCTGCAAGTCGGTCAACAGCCGAATCTCGAGCGTGCTTTTGTCGGAATGCTGCGCGTCTTCTTCGGCGAAGCGCAGCACCTCACCGATCGCCGCGGAGAGATCGAGCGGTTCGTCGAAGGGCTGCACGAGCGTGCCGAGCACACTGAGCGCTTCGTCCGGCCGGCGCCAGGCGACCAGGCGTGCGTGCGCGCCGGCGAGCAGGATGCGCACGCGGTCGTCGCGTGCGCCCTCGCGCTGGCGCACGCACTCCTTGGCGCGCGCGACGATGCGTTGGAAGGAACTTTGCACTTCGTCGCGGTAGCCCGTCGATGCCGAGGCATCGAGCACGAGCACGACGTCGCGGCGCGTCTCGGCCAATTGGCCGAGCAACGAGCGCGGTCCGCTGTAGGGCCGCGCGATCGCCAGCGCGAGCAGTGCGATCGCCGCCATGCGCAGCAACAGCAGCAACAGGTTCTCGATTTGCGCGCGGCGGCGCGTCTTGCGGTACGCAGCGAGCACGAAGCGCATCGCCGCCCACTGCAGCGGCTTGTGCCGTTGACGGTTGAGCAGGTGGATGACGAGCGGCACCGCGGCGAGGCTCGCGCCGATCAGCAGCCCGGGGTTGACGAATCCTCCGAAGAGTTCCACGGGCTCAGCGCCTTCCGCCGCCGGCGCGCGCCGAGCGGTGAGCGAGGTAGGTCGTCAGCGCCGCTTCGAGCGAATGCTGCGTGTCGAGCTGCACGAAATCGATGCCCATCGAACGCGCGTGGTGCGCGAGCAACTTGTTGTGCGCTTCGATCTCGGCCCGGTAGGCCGTGCGGATCGACTTCGGATCGACCTTGAGCACGCCGGCACCTTCGAGGCCGTCGAGGCGCACGAGATGATCGATGGCGAAGCTGAGTTCGAGCGGATCGAGCACTTGGCACAGGATGGGTTCGTGGCCGCCGTGCAGCAGGCGTTGCAAACCTTCGACGATCGGATCGATGTCATCGAAGAAGTCGGAGAACACGACGACGATGCCGCGCCGCCGCAAACGCCCGGCAATCCACGTCAAGACGCTGCCGACGCCGGTCGGACCGGTCGGCCGCGCGTCCTCGAGCGCCTTCCAGATCGCGTACTTCTGGCGCTCGCCGCTGGCCGGCGGGACCTTCGCGCGTTCCTTGGAATCGAACAGCACCAAGCCCGAAGTGTCGCGCGCGGTGATCACCAAGTGCGCGAGCGCGGCGGCGCACCAGCGCGCGTAGTCGAACTTGCTCCAGCGACGCGAGCCGAAGGCCATCGACTCGCTCGCATCGACGAGCAAGTGGCAGGCGAGCGTCGTCTCTTCGAACATCTCCTTCACGACCAAGCGGTCGGAACGCGCGAAGACCTTCCAGTCGAGGCGGCGCAGCTCGTCACCGGCGACGTACTCGCGGTGCTGCGCGAATTCCGCCGAGCTGCCGCGCAGCGGGGAGCGGTGGTGGCCGCTCAGTAGCCCTTCGACGACGGTGCGCGCGACCAGTTCGAGTCCGGCGAGCTTGTCGAGCACCGCCGGATCGAGCCGCGCATTGCCGGCGCGACCGGAATTTTCGCTCGTCTCGGCCATCGAGTTGCCCGACGCCGACGCGCGTCAGCTCTTCGCCTTCACGCCCGGCAGACCTGCACCGACGCCTGCGCTCGGATCGATCTCCTTCAACATGCGCGCGATGATCACGTCGGAGGTCATGCCCTCTTGCTCCGCCGCGTAGTTCGTGATGATGCGGTGGCGCAGCACCGGCATGGCAATCGCGCGCACGTCCTCGATCGAAGCGTGGTCGCGACCGGCGATCGCGGCGTGGGCCTTCGCGGCGAGCACGAGGTATTGGCCTGCGCGCGGGCCGGCGCCCCAGGTGACCCAGTCGCGCAAGAACGGCAAGGGCGAGTCGCCCTTGATGCGCGTGCCGCGCGTCAAGGCCAAGGCGTAATCGAGTACATGATCGGCGCACGGGATCGAGCGCACGACGCGTTGGATCTCGAGCAACTCATCGACGCCGAGCATCTTCTCGGGCACGCGCGTCTCGCCACCGGACGAGCCGCGCAGGA
>CAYHRR010000128.1:0-8873 GCA_964358875.1 uncultured Planctomycetaceae bacterium
CTTGCTCGGCGATCGTCACGCGTTCCTCGAAGACCTCGTGCTCGTCGTCGTGCCGCTGTTCAATCCCGACGGCAACGATCGCATCGATCCGAAGAACCGCGAGCTCAACCTCGCCAAGCTCGAAGGCCACATCGGACCGATCAAAGGCGTCGGCACGCGCGTCAACGCGAGCGGCGTCAACTTGAACCGCGACTACATGAAGCAAGAGGCGCTCGAGATGCGCTTGCTCTCGTCGCGCGTTTTCCGGCCGTGGCGCGCCGATTTGTCGATCGATTGCCACGCGACCAACGGTTCGGTGCACCGCTTCGATCTCACCTACGACGTGCCGCACACGATCGAGAGCGGACGCCGCGAGCCGATCGAATACATGAGCCGCGTCGCGCTGCCGGAGATCACCGCGCGCATGTTGAAACGCACGGGGCGGCCGACGTTCTTCTACGGCAACTTCGTCGAAGACGAAGGCGGTCAAGGCGAAGGTTGGATGACCTATCCGCACCATCCGCGCTTCGGCGGCAACTTCCGCGGGCTGTCGAACCGCATGGACGTGTTGTTCGAGACCTATTCGTACTTGCCCTTTCCAGAGCGCGTCGCGACGACGCACGACTTCCTGCTGGAGACGTTGCGCTACACAGCCGAGCGCGGGCGCGACATGAAGCAGATCGTTGCCTCGAGCGTGATGCCGCCCAAGTGCGTCGCGGTGCGCTATCGCCTCGACGCCGAGCCGGGCACCGTCGAGATCCTCACGCGCAAACCGCGCACGCTCGACGGCCCGCCGATTTCCGTGCGCATCCCCCATCTCGCGAAGTTCGTCGGCACCGAAGTCGTCGAGCGCCCGCTCGCCTATGCGCTGCCAGCAGCGGCGGCGAAGCATCTCGAGTTGCACGGCCTGAAGCTCGAAGTGCTCGCGCGCGACACGCAATGCGCCGTCGAAGTCGCGCGCATCGAACAAGGCTCGACCGGCGCCGCGCGCGCGATCCTCGAAGCCGGCACCGAGCGCGAACTCTTCGCGCACTACGAACGCACGACGCGCACGCTCGCCGCCGGCACTGCGATCGTCCGCACCGAACAACCGCTCGGCGCGATCGCCACCTATCTATGCGAAGCCCGCAGCGACGACGGCTTCGTGGCCTGCGGCGTGCTCCCCGAGCCCGCCCCCGGCGCCGAGTTCCCGGTGCTGCGCGTGCTCGACGGCGTGCGCTGACGCGAGCGCAACTGGTGCGCGCAAATCGGCGCCCCTACGATGCGCCGCCCATGTCCTCGAAGCGCGCCAAGCAAGCGACACCGCTCGCTGTAGCTCCTACGCCGAGTCGGTGGGAGTTTCTCGAGCGCACAGGGCCCTGGTTCTGGACGTTGGTCGCACTCGGCGTCGTGCTGCGCGTGTGCCTCGCCGTCGCGAGCACGGGCACGCGCGATGTCGAATTGTGGACCGAGCACGCTTCGGGTGTCGCGCGCGAAGGGCTCGTGCTGCACTACGTGAGCGCTGCGGAGTTCAATCATCCGCCGCCGGTCAGCGTGGTGATGAGTTGGCTGTGGCAGTTGTCGCAGAGCTCGGGCATCGCCTTCTCGACGCTGTACCGCGTGCCGATCGCGCTTGCGGACGGCGGCGCCGCAGCACTGCTGTGGTTCGCCTTGCGCGGCGAACGACGCCGCGCGGTGTGCGTCGCCTTGTACTGCGTCGCGCCGGTCGCGCTGGTCCTCGCGGGTCAGCACGGCAACACCGACGCGTTGATCGGCTGCTGCTTGCTTGGATGCGTCCTGCTCGCGTCGAGCGGTCGCGCGGTGCTCGCGGGCGTGTTGCTCGGCGTGAGTGCGTGGATCAAGTTGCCGGGGCTCCTCGCCGCGCCTGCTATCGGTTTCGCCTTGCCGCGTTGGCGCGATCGCTGCGTGTGCGGCGCCGTCGCGCTCGCCGTCGCGGCCTGCGGCTTCCTGCCGACCTATCTCGAAGCGCAGCGCTATGCCGCAGAGCATGCCGCGAGCGCACAACCCGCGGTCAATGCGTTGGTCGAGCGCGTGTTCGGCTACCAAGGCCAGTACATCCACACGGTCGGCAATCCGCCGACGTTCATTTGGGGGCTGAAGAATTTCTTCTTGAGCGCTTGGGGTCATCCGGACCGCTGGCCCGAACTCGCGCTGTGGTGGATCGATCTGCGTCAAAGGCCGATCGTCGACCACAGCCCCGTCGTCGCGCTCACATTGATGTTCGTGTTCGCCTTCCTGCGCCGCCGCGAGCGCAGCGCGGTCGAGCTCGGCGCGACCATCGCCCTGACCTACGCGATCTTCTACGGGCTGATCGAGGCCTGGACCTTCCAGTACTTCGGCTGGTCGATGGCGTTGTGGATGCTGGCGAGTCCGCGCTTCGCGCTCGCGGCGAATCTGCTCGGTGGCGGCTTCATCTACGGCCTGTATGCCTTCGTGTGCGGCGACTGGTTGCTGCGGACGCGCTGGGATTTCGTCGGCCATCCCTACTGGCCGGAGTGGCTGCTCCTGCTGCGCGACGCGGCACTGTTGTGCTTCGTGCTCTTCGGCCTGGCGGCCTTCGTGCGCGCGCTGTGGCGCGAAGTCGCGTTCTGGCGCACGCGCAGCGCCGCGCGGCCCGCCGCCTAGGCGAGCGCTGCGACGGCTCCGGCGCGAGATTCTCGGCGCGCGGCGATGTTTTTCCGAGGTTCCCTGTCCGCTGCGCGCGCGCCGCGCACACTTGGGCGGCGAACCGACAACCCCGAACGCTCCTGACGCAACGGAACTCCTCCCATGAACATCCGCAATCTCCTCACCGGTCTGACGCTCGCCCTCGGGCTCGTCGGAAGCGTGCGTGCCCAATGCTCGACACCCGACGGTCTCGACCCGCTGTTGCCGACCTGCGCGCCGGCGACGCTGACCGTGGCCGACCGCGCCTTCAAGCACAAGGCGCTCGGCATCTGCTGGCGCCAGTGCGGCATCGACGCGACGGCGACCTACCAAGCCGTTTGGTCGCAGCTCTACCCGGCGATCAACAGCGCGGGCTCGATCGACTGCGGCTGGTACACGGTGCGCGTGCAACTGCTGCAAGGCATCAACCCGCGCTGGTCAGGCTCGCTCAACGTGCACTACGCGCGCACTTGGTACGAGGGCACGCCCAACCAACAGTTCCAGGTGTGGCGCTACTTGGTCAACGGCGACATGCGTCCGATCGGCGCCGCCGCCGGTCCCTGCGGCGTGCCGAATTGCTCCGCGCCGAACGGCAATCGCGTGCGCTTCTCGGGCTACATCGACTACGCCTACGACTGCGTCTCCGGCCAGTTCAAGTCCGCGTGGATGCTGACGCACGCTTGTGATGCGATCGACCACGCCGCGGGTTTCCCGCGCGCCGGCCTGTACCACCCCGATCGCTACTACACCTTCGTCGGCCCCGCGAGCAGCTTCGTCCCGACGATCAGCGGCGGCGTGGAAGCCGGTTTCGGAACGCTCGAGAGCGTGCGCCGCTGGAACATCTCGACGGCCGGCAATCGCGCTGACTGCGAGCACGACGAGCCGCTGGCAAGCGTGACCTTCACGCCGTCCGCGCAGTACTGCCTGTGCAGCGCCGGCGCACCGATGTGGTACGAGGCCCAGCAATCCGGCGCGGGCTTGGGCGGCACGACCTTCACGACGCTGCCGGGCCAACCGGACTTCAAGTCGGTGACGATCGGCTCGTGGACCAACCCGCTCGCGTTCCCCGGAGTCGAGGAAGTGCGCTGGAACACTTCGACGCTCGTCTACACCGACGGTTGCTCGGGTGTCACGACGAACGAGTACTTCTTCGGAGTGACGACGCACGGCGGCTTCCCGGCCTACAACATCGACACGAGCGGACTCGCGATCATGTTGCCGACGATGTTCATCGATCAGTCGAGCGCCAAGCGCTTCCCGGCCGGCATCACGGTGCGCAACATTCCCTTCCGCAGCGACCACATGCTCAACCTGAACCTGTAGTCGCTCCGCTCTCGGCGACATCTGCGGCCGTCGTCTCCTCCGCGGAGACGGCGGCCTTTTTCGTCGAGCTCAGTGCGGCGTCAGGGCTTCGGTGACGCCGCGCAGTTTCACGGCGAGCAGCTTGCGCGCGAGCGTCGTGTCGAGCGCGACGTCGGCCGGCCGCGTGGAGTCCATGCCGAGGGAAGCGCGCGTGCCTTGGCTGATCTTCGCGCGTGCTTCGATCTCGTTGAAGCCGCGCGCGCGCAGTACGAGCACGGCGAGTCGCACGCGATCGACACGCTCGGGACCGGCGACGTGCAGCACGCCGCGAAACGAATTCGCCGCGAGTTCGAGCAACGCGTCGGCGGCATCGGTGACGTCGAGCGGCGTGCGCCACTCGTCCTCGAACAGCAGCGGGCGCTCGCCGCGTGCGAGCGCGGCCAGCAAGCTGTCCGATGCGCCGAGCGCGCGGTCGAACGAGTCGCCGAAGAGCAGCGGCAGGCGCGCGACGACGGCGTCGGCGGAATACGCGGCCACGGCGGCTTCGCCTGCAGCTTTCGAATCGCCGTAGCGGCTGACCGGCGCGACGGACGCGTCCTCGCTCCAACCGCGCATCGGCGCCGGCACGCCGCCGAAGACGAGGTCGGTCGAGACGAACACCAGTCGCGCTCCATGCTCGCGCGCCCACATCGCGATGCGACCGGGCAGCGCGGCGTTCATGCGCAAGGCGCGGCCCGGATCCGCTTCGCAGTCGGCGAGGCGCGACAAGGCCGCGCACAAGACGATGCGCGCGGGCCGCAGGCGCTCGAGCGCGCGCTCGCAGGCCTCGTCGTCGAGCAGGTCGCAGGCGACACGTTCGAGGCGCGGGTCGTCGCCGCGCGGTTGCGCAAACGGTTCGCGGGCGAGCGAAACGACGCGCGGCTCGCCGTGGGCCAACGCGCGCGCGACGACGTGCGCGCCGAGGAAGCCGCTGCCGCCGAGGATCGCCAAAGGTCGTGTTTCGCCGCGCATCGCGAGACATGTACGCGATCGAACACGCGGGCGCCACGCGCGCGCGAGCTATCTTGTCGGCCGCCGCATGAGCTCCACCGCGCCACCGACTCGCTTTCGCCGCGCGCTCGTCATCGGCAATCCGATCGCCGGCGCCGGACGCGGAGAACGCCTCGCGACCGAGATGGCCGACGCGCTCACGCGCAGCGGCATCGACGCTGAATTGCATTTGACGCGTGCTCGCGGCGATGCGGCCGAGCGCACGGCCCGGCGTGACCCGCGCGTCGACCTCGTCGTCTCCGTCGGCGGCGACGGGACCTTGCGCGAAGTGCTGCGCGGGCTCGATGACGACACGCTTCCCGTCGCGATCCTGCCGCTGGGAACGGCGAATGTGCTCGCGCTCGACCTCGGACTCGCACGCAACGTCGCCGGCGCGCTGCGCACCATCGAGGGCGGGCGGACGACGGCGCTCGACGTCGCGGAGGTCAACGGCACGTTGAGCTTTCTCGTCACCGGCATCGGACTCGACGCCGCCGCCGTCGCCGAAGTCGAACGCGTGCGCCGCGGCCCGATTTCCAAGTCGACCTATGCGTGGGCCATGCTGCGCGCGCTGCGCAACTACCGCGAGCCGCAACTCACGGTCGAACTCGACGGCGCGCGCGTCGCCGGCCCGGTCGGCGCCGTGTTGATCGCCAACATCGTTCACTACGGCGGCGTGTTCCACCTCGATGCGCAGCGTGTGCTCGACGACGGACTGTTCGAGGTCTACTTGTTCCGGCGCGCGTCGATCGCGGCGATGGCCGCAGCGGCGACGCGCGCCTTCATCGCGAATTTGCCGGGAGGTTCGTGCGAAATGCAGCGCGCAGCGCGCGTGCGCGTCGTTGCGCCCGAGCCGGTTCCCTACCATGTCGACGGCGATTTCGGCGGCACGACGCCGCTCGACTTCGCGGTCAGTCCGCGCCGGCGACGAATCCTGATTCCCTGACTCCGATGCAACTAGAGCGACCCATCCTGCGCCTCGGCGCGACCACGATCGGCGGCGGCCGACCCTTCTTGCTCGCCGGACCGTGCGTGCTCGAAGCGCCGGCGCTCGTGCATGAAATCGCCGAGCGACTGCTCGAGATCACGGCGCAGCGCAACGTGGTGCTGATCTTCAAGGCGAGCTTCGACAAGGCCAATCGTTCGAGCGGCGCGGCCGTGCGCGGTCCGGGGCTCGACGAAGGTCTGGCTCTGCTGCGCGAAGTGAAGCAGCGTTGGAAGCTGCCGTTGGTCACCGATGTCCATCTGCCCGAGCACTGCGCGCCGGCAGCGGAGGTCGTCGACATCCTGCAAATCCCGGCCTTTTTGTGCCGTCAGACCGATCTTCTGCAGGCCGCCGCTGAGACGGGCCGCGTCGTCAACGTGAAGAAGGGCCAGTTCCTCGCGCCGTGGGACATGCGCAATGTCGTCGCCAAGCTCGAGCAGTTCGGCAATCCGAATGTGCTGGTCACCGAGCGCGGCACGAGCTTCGGCTACGGACGACTGATCGTCGACATGACCGGCTTCGAGCACCTGCGCGCGACCGGCAAATTGGTCGTGTTCGACGCGACGCACTCCGTACAGGAACCCGGCGCTCGCGGCGACTCGACCGGCGGCAACCGCGAACTCGTCCCCGCACTCGCGCGCGCTGCGATGGCGACGGGCAACGTCGACGGCCTGTTCTTCGAAGTCCATCCCGACCCCGACCGCGCGCCGAGCGACGGTCCGAACATGGTGCGCCTCGAGCGCTTCCCCGCGATTCTCGAC
Source organism: uncultured Planctomycetaceae bacterium (assembly GCA_964358875.1). GTDB lineage: Bacteria > Planctomycetota > UBA1135 > UBA1135 > CAYHRR01. The sequence goes on from CAYHRR010000128.1 coordinate 6,703, forward strand.
GACTGCCTCGCGGTGCACGAAGCCCTCGCCCGACGCGCCGCGGGCGCGTGAACACTTGGCCGATTCCACGCTGATTTCCGCGCAAGTTTCGGTCGCCGCACTCAACCGCGCGCTCGAGGGCTATCGCATCGTGCGCCAAGTCGGACACGGCGCGATGGGCATCGTGTTCGAGGCCGAGCAAAAATCCCTGGGCCGCCGCGTCGCCTTGAAAGTGCTGCCGCCGAACCTCGCGCTGCGCACGTTGACGGTGAAGCGCTTCCTGCGCGAAGCCGAAGCGATGGGCAAGCTCGGGCACCCCAACATCGTCGACGTGTACGAGGTCGGCTCGATCCAGGAATTCCACTTCTTCAGCATGCGTTTCGTCGACGGTCCGCCGCTCGATCGCGTGCTGCGCACGGCGCCGCTCGGTGTCGGCGATGTGCTCGCCATCGGCATCGATGTCGCGGCGGCGCTCGCTCACGCGCACGGCCGCGGCGTGATGCACCGCGACGTCAAGCCCGGCAATCTGCTGCGCGACGGCGACAAGGTCGTGCTCACCGACTTCGGTCTCGCGCGTCCGCTCGACGCCGAGGGCGGCGGCTCGGTGACGGAATCCGGCGACCTCGTCGGCACGCCGCTGTACATGGCGCCGGAGCAGATTTCGAACGACCTCGGGCGCATCGACGGTCGCGCCGACGTGTGGGGCCTCGGCGTCACGCTGTACGAATTGCTCGCGCAGGAAGCGCCCTTCAGCGGACAGAGCGCGTCGGGCATCCTGCACGCGATCTTGCACCGCGATCCGGTGCGCATTTCGAGGATGCGTCCCGACGTGCAACGCGATTTCGAGGCGGTGATCCACAAGTGCCTCGAGAAGGACCCCGCGCAACGCTATCCGGGCGCGCCGGCCTTGCTCGACGACTTGCTCGCGGTGCGCGAAGGTCGCCACGTCACGGCGCGTCCGCCGCGTTTTTTCGATCCGTTGAAACGCTGGATCAAACGCCACCCGGCCGAAGCGGGCATCGTCGCCTCGTCCTTGCTCGCCACGATCGTGCTCAGCTTCGTGGCGCGCGTGGTGTGGACCAATTGGCAGGGCGAGAAGACCAACGCATCCAAGGAAAACACGCAGCGCAAGGCGGCCGAAGCGGCGTTGACGCCGGCGATCGCGCGCGAGGAAATCGCGCAGATGGGCATGGCCTGGATCGTCGGCAGCGATCGCCAACGACGCGCGGCCGAGAATCACATCCTCGACGTGTTGAACTCCAAGGAGCTCGACCTGTTTCCCGAGGTGCGTGCCGCGGGTTTCGAGCTCGCAGCGGAATGGGCGCGGCGCAGCGGTCGCAGCACGGAGCAGGTGCTCAAGGAGTTCGAGCCGGCGCTCGCCGGCTACGACGCGGCGAGTGCGCTCGCGTTTCGCGCCGCGTTGTTGATGGGGCTCGAAGAGCACGAAGCGGCGCTCGAAGTGCATCGACGGCGCATGGCGGCGAACGTCGACGACCCGCGGCCGATCTACGACGTCGCGCGAACGGAACGACGCGTCGCGGAAGTCGCGCTCGAAAGCGGCGCAACGGCGGCTGCGCTCGCGCACCTCGAGCGCGCGATCGAGTTCGGCGGCCGGGCGCTCGCGACCGCCGAGCGCGTGTCGCACCGCGAGCTCGAGGTTTCGGCGCTGGTCGAACGCGCGCGCTGCCGGCTCGATCTCGAGCTTCCCGCCGAGGCTGAGCAGGACCTCGTGCGCGCACTCGAACTCGACCCGACGCGCGTCGATGCGCAAGCCTGGCTCGCGGGCGCGCGGCGCAGCGCTGCGCAAACAGCGGCCGGCGCTGCGGCACCGCCCGCGGTTACGGTCGACCCCGAACGGCGCGACGACACGCCGGAAAACGCAACTCCGGTCAAGCCGTCCGGCTTGAAGCCGATCTTCGACGCGTTTCAGAAGTTGCTGCGGCCCAACGAGTCCCCGGCGCAGAACCCGGTCAAACCCGCGGGGACGTGACCGGACGCGCCTCGGCGCTGAGCGACGAGCGCGTCCGGGCGCTGCGCCTCGAGCGCCATCGATCTCGCGCCGCGCTCGAGCTCAGCGCTTGAACGCGAAGCCGAGCGCCGCGAGCTCCGGCGTCAATCCGCTCAACGGATTGCAGATGAACGTGAGGCGCGCCTGCATGAAGCGCGCACCGTTGAGCGAGGTGATGTTGTTC
>CAYHRR010000129.1:0-8846 GCA_964358875.1 uncultured Planctomycetaceae bacterium
CGGGCGTGCGCGCCTCCGCCGTTTGCATGGACAAGCTCGCGACGCGCGGGCTCGCCGCCGCTTGCGGATTGCGCGTCGCCGACGGCCTGTGCATCGCGCAACACGATTGGCGCAACGCACGTCCGGAGTGGCTCGCCCGAAGCGCTCGCCTCGCGCGCGACGGTTGGGTGATCAAACCGCGCTGCGGCGGCTCGTCCGTGACGACGTTTATCACGTCGGACTCGACCGAACTCGCTCGCTCCATCGATGCGGTGCTGGCAACCGGCGACGATGCGCTGGTCGAGGCGCGCGTCGCCGGCGTCGAAGTGTCGTGCGGTGTGCTCGGCAATCGCGGCGCCGAGTTGTGTGCGCTGCCGCCGGTCGAGATCCAGCCGAAGGAAGGTCGCTTCTTCGACTACACGGAGAAATATTCCGCGGATGGAGCTCGCGAAGTGTGTCCGCCCGAGCGCTTGGACGACGCGAGCGTTCAGCGTGTGCGCGAACTCGCTGCACGCATCCACGCGAGCGCCGGCTGCGACGGCTACTCGCGCACGGATTTCATCGTGCCGCTCGCCGGCGCAGGCGCCGGTGAGCCTGTGATGCTCGAGGTCAACACACTGCCCGGACTCACGGAGCGCTCGTTGCTGCCGCTCGAAGCCGCGGCTATCGGCGTCGACTACACGGCGCTGTGCATGTGGATTCTCGACCTCGCGGTACAGCGCGGAGTGCGTGCGTGAACTCGCAGGTGCCGCTGCGCGTTGCGGTCGTCGGCGCACACGGCCGCTTGGGCGCGTTCGCGTGTCAGCTGTGCGCGCAGGATGCACGCTTCGAAGTCGTCGACGCCTGGGGACGCGATAGCGACTGGTCTGCGCTGGTCGCATCGAGCACCGCCGACGTGGTGTTCGAGGCAACGCGCGCCGGACTCGGCGCTGCGCACGCCCTGCGCTTGCTCGAGTGCGGCAAACGCGTGGTCGTCGCCACGAGCGGTGTCGATCTCGCTCAGAACGCGGAGTTGGATCGCGCCGCGCGCGAGTTCGGCTTGGGCGGCCTGGTCGTGCCGAATTTCAGCCTGGGAGCCGTGCTCCTACAGCGCGCCGCGGAGCAGTTCGCTCGCTGGTTCGACGCCGCCGAGATCATCGAGCTGCATCACGCGAGCAAGGCGGATGCTCCCTCCGGCACAGCCTTGGAGACCGCGCGGCGAATCGCAGCGAGTCGTGCAGAGGTCGGTTTCGGCCCGCCCGCTCGCGGCGCTGCGAACGGCGCAGCGCGCGGCATCGACCACGACGGTGTTGCGATCCACTCGGTACGCATGGCCGGCTACTACGCGCACCAAGAGGTGCTGTTCGGTCGCCTTGGCGAGACGGTCAGCTTGCGCCACGACATGAGCAGCCCCGCGGCCTTCGGACCCGGCATCCTCGCCGCGCTGCTCTACGCGCGCGGTGCGCTCGGGATCGCGCGCGGTCTCGAACACGCGCTCGACCTCGACGCGCCCCTCGGAAATGCGCGCGGTCCCAGTGCGAGTGCCCCGTAGACAAAGCGCGCGACGGGCGTCATCTTGGCGCCCCTTCAACCGCGCCAGGGTGGCGGAATTGGCAGACGCGATGGATTCAAAATCCATTTCCCGTAAAGGGAGTAAGGGTTCGATTCCCTTCCTTGGTACCCGCACTCGCTCGCGTGAGTGCGCGCGGAGCGACGGTTGAACGAGTCGGCGGACGAGCGCGAACGTCGGCGCATCCAGGTGGGGGAGCAACTCGCGGCGGCGCTGCTGCCCACGTTGCTGCACCGGGTGAACAACACGACGCAGTTGATCGTTGCCGTGCGTGCGCTCGCCGCGTTGCAACCGCTGCAATTGCCGGAGCGCAGCTCGCACGACCTCGCACATGCGGCGCACGAGAGCCACGTCAACGGATGGCTGCTCGGTGTGCTTGCGCGCGGGCTCGGCGCCGACTTGCTGCTCGCGCGCGAAAACTACGACGGGCTGCTGCCGACGCTCGAACTTGTGCGTGAAGCCCTGCTGCGCGAGCGCTGCGAGCTCGCCTTCGCGGTCGAGGAACTTCCGCGCCTGTGCCGCTGCCCGGACGCGCCCGATTCGGCCGACTTGTGCGCGAGCATTGCGGCGCTCCTTTGCACGAGCGCGGGCTCGCTCGGTGCAACGAAGCGCGTCGCCTTGGCGTTCGTGCGCGGCGCCATGCAGCACGCGTTGAATGTCGACGCGGGTTGGTGCGCCGAGTTGCGCACGACGTTCGAAGACCTCGACCTGCAGCGGCGCGGCTGCGAGCTCCGCGCGGAATCCCAAGGCTGGTCGTTGCGCATCCCCGCCGCTTGGCTCAGTTTCCGTCCCTAGTGGATTTCCTCGATCGCATTCTCGGACGCGCGCGCAACGTCGGACTGCCCGCACTGGGCGATCCCGAACGGGTACGCGTCGTGCAATGCGTGATCGACGAGTTGGCGCCGCTGGTCGCCGCCGACGGCGGCTCGATCGAACTCGTCGAAGTCGGCGACGACGGTTGGGTCAGCGTGCGCATGCGCGGGGCTTGCTCGCATTGCGATGCGAGTAGCGACACGCTGCGTCTCGCGCTCGAACCACGACTGCGCGCCGTTGCGCCGTGGTTGTGCGGCGTGCGCGCCGTCGTGTGACCGACGCTCGAGCGCGCTACGCCGCGCCACGCACCGATCGACCGAGATCGAGACCGAAACCGAGCGCGCGGCCTGAGCATGTGCGCTCCGCCCGCGCGCTCGCGAAACCGAAAGCTAGAACTGCAGCGCGTTCGAGCTGCCGATCAAGACGCCGTTGGCGCGCCCGACCAGGAACTGCCAGCCGTACTGACCTTGCAGGTTGCCCGGATTCCAAAAGGACAGCGAAGCGTCGCCGTTCGCATCGGTCGGAACGAGGAAGCTGAAGCGCAGCGTGCTGGCGAGCACGAACGGCGAGTGGTGCAGAAAGCGCTGCAATCCATAGCTCGTTTCGAAGGGCAGCACGTCGATCTGCGGGCAGTAGGTCAGCAACGCGCTGCCGTTGGGAACGCCGCCTTGCAGGCTGAGCGTGAACGCGCCGACGCCGTTCAAGCCCGCGCCGCTGCTCGTCATCAGCGGGCGCTTCGGAGCGATCTCGACCATGTCCGAGAGCGACCAGAAGTCGCTCGTGTCGTAGCTCAAGCGCAGACCGTCCGCCGGTTGGTAGGCCTCGAAACGTGCGTCACCCGCGCCTTGAACGAAGCGCAGTCCGAGCACGGGGTTGGCGGCGTCGATGAGGACCGGCGAGTTGGCGGCGCTCGTCTTGACGCGCACGATCCGGGAGCTCGGCACAGGCGAGTACACATTGATCGCCAAATACAAATGTCCGCCGAGCGCGTCGTAGGCCAGCGCCGAGCCGCCGTCGAAGCCTGCGGCGAGCACGCTGGCGTTGTTGTCGTCGAGCGCGCCGGCTGCAACTTGTGCAGCGCTCCAACGCACGATGCTCGTCGAACCCGGAGGCGGGCTGAAACCCGGACCTTGGGTCGCGTAGTACACCTCGCCGCTGCGACCGATCGCCAGCGGTCCGCTCGGGCCGTCGACATGTCCGATCCACGTCGGCGTCAGCGTCGGAAAATCGACGCGCACCAGTTCGTTGCCGACTCCGGCTCCGTGCGTGGCGGCGCTGACCAACAAGTCGCCGTCGGGCAAGAACACGGCGTCGAAGGGATAGACGAGTTGCACGGGCGTGCCGATGCCTGAACCGTCGAGTTGCGCGAGTCGCAGGTGCCCGTCGGGAGCCGCTGTCGCGCCGCTGTCGGCGAGCACGAGCGCGGTACCGTCGGGCGTCGGCTCGACGAAGCTCGCGAACACGTAGCTCGGCAGTGTTCCGATGTGGAGCACCAGCGAGCCGCTGCTCGTCCAACGGTCGACAGAAGACCCGTCGAACGTCACGAAGTCGCCACCGGGCAGCGAGCAGGTCACCGAACCGAAAGCCGGATTGGCTTGCGCGTACAACGAATAGCCGGACACGACGGTGTCCGAACCGAAGGCGAGCGACGCGCCGAGCGTCAAACTCGCAGCCACAGAAATCATGCGCTGCATCGAGAGCTCCCCAAAGTCGATCTTCCGTCGACGGTGGACGGATCCGAGGGAAGCTGCGGTGGGGGCGCAACGACGCTGCTGCGCTCCAAATGCACCGAGTCTTGCCTCGCGACCCGAGAGGTGCTGGCGCAGGCGGCGGATATCCTGACTCGTCGCTTGCCCTCTCGCCCCGAGCCTTCCCACAGCCGTGGTGACGACTGCAGTGACCTGCGCGCTTGCAGCGCGACGTGGAACGGAGAGCTTGCGACTCACAGTGGCGGGACCGTGTCGGAATTTCACCGACTTCCCCAGCCGCATACGCGAGTTCAAATTGTCAGGGCGCGGACCTTAACCGTGCACTTCGCGCGCGTCAAGGCGGGCGAACTCGGCGCCGTCACAGCCTAGAATCCGCGCCAATGACGCTGAATTCCGAAGACATCGATCGCGAGCTCGACCGACTGCGCCGCTGTGCCTGCTCGACACCTGAAGTTGCGCGCGAGTTCGAACGCAGTCGGCGCGACTTCTTCTCGGGAGCCGAGCCGGGCGCGGGAGCTGACGAGGCGCGCCGCGCTGCGCGACGCCACTGCGAGTGGTTCCTGCTGGAGCGGCCGTCGGCGAAGCTCGATGCGGTGCCGATCGAATGGGCGCGTGCGCATCTCGCCGAGCTCGACTCGTTCCAACTGGCGGACGAAAATTTGCGCACGTTGCTCGCGTCACGCTGCAGCGTGTTCGAAGTCACCGGCGTCGCCGAAGGCGAGGGCCTGTGGGTGCATGACCTTGCAGCACACGGCGAGTATCCGCTGTACGAGCCCGAGGGTTCGCGCGCGCTCGCGGCGGGGGACGTGATCGTCGGACGCTTGTTCGCGATCGGTGACGCGCTGTTCCGCGTTTCGCCGGCTGCCGGCGTATTTCGCAGCGAGCACCTGCTGCGCGCGCTGAGCAAGGACACGGAGGATTTGCGCAAGGCGCGCCGCGGCGTGCTGCGTCTTTCGCAAGCGGAGCTCGAGACGATGTTTTGGCCGCGTGCGGTCGGCACCCATGCAGACGCCGTCGAACTTGCGCGCGTGTTCTTGTTGAAGAGCGGACTGCCGACCCAACAGGTCGACGACTTGCTCGCGTCCTTGGCAGCCATGCCGTTCGCAGCGGATCGCGTCGTCGTCGGCGCGCGCGACGCGCTCGGCGAGATCCTCGATCAACTGGCCTTCGAGACGGACATCGACATGGACGGCGCGCGACGCGTGTTGATCGCGGCGTGGCCGCAACTCAGTCGCGACGTCGGCGAGAATGCGCGCGTCGAACGTCCGGGCAAGCGTGCGGGCAAGCATGCCGTCGATCCCAAGGCGGCGATCGACGCGTTCGATCGCGGTCGGCGCGAGGGACACGATCTCGAGCAGCTCTTTCGAAAGCTGGAAGCTGATCTCGAACTCGAGGTCGAAGCTGCCGATCCCGACGCCACCGACGGCGACCCCGCGCCTGATTTTCCGGGGGTGGTCGGTGCTCTGGTGACCGAGTTCTTGTGGGAAACCGAGCGCGAACAGGGCACTGCAGCTGCGCGCGAATTCGCCGGAGTGCAGGCCTTCGCCGACTTTGCTCGCGACTACGGCGTGTTCGACAACATGGGCTCGCGCGAGCTGGTGTTGTTCGCGGCCGTGTGGTTGCCGGAGCGACGCGTGCTGCGCAATGCGGATGAAGCCACACGTATGTTGCGCGCCTTGCGTGCCTTCTGCGGCTGGAGCCAGACCACGCAGGAGGTGCCGCTGCTCGACGCCTACAGCGCGAGCATCCAACCGCTCGAGGAATCGCTGCCGCGTTTGGTCGAAGCCAACCGCTGGTGCCCGGCGCAAGCCGATGCCGTGCGCTCGGACATCTTCGAGTTCGTCGCTGCACGTGATCAATCCCAGGCGCTGATCCGCGATCGGCACGGCGACGAGTTTCCGGTCGAGCTCGACACGCGCGTCGTGCGGGCTTTGCGTCCCGGCGACCGCTTGCGGGCGCAGCGCGAGAGCGACGCCTTCGCCTTGCTGTGTTGCTATCCCGCCGAGAGCGCTTTGATCACGCCTTAGCGAGCCAGCGCAGCCGGGATCTGGACTTCCGTCACGAGCTCGCTCCAGTCCCCGACCGAGCTAGGACTTCGCAAATAGATCTCGCGGATCGGGCCGCTCTCGCTCCAGTTGAGGCGGCGCATGAAGGCGAACAGGCTCGGGTACGCGCGCGGAACCTCCGGGTATGGACCGCCGATGAACGCGTACACGACCGTCGTGCTCGGGAGCACGTCGAAGGCGAGCGGCGCCTGCGGCGTCGGCTGTGATTCCACCGGCAGACACGCACGCATGCGCAGTTCGTCGACGGCTACCGCGCCGGGGTCGTCGTAGTAGAGCGCGAACGGCGGACCCGAGATTTCGAGCCCGTCGGCGACGGCCGCTTTGAAAGCCCGCTCGAGCAGCTTGCCGATCCCGGTGTAGCTGCCGCGCGCTTCGATGTAGACGTAGGGTTGATCGATGCGCTGCTTCCAATCCGCCTCGACCTGTTGGTACGGCGGCTGCGCGACCGGCAGGTCGCCCGCGATCGGCAAGTCGAGGGACTCCGCAGCCCCGGGTTTCGAACGCGACGTCGCTTGGCAGGAGGCGAGCAGCACGATCAGGGTTGTGGCGAAGCTGAGTTGGAAGCGCATGGTGAAGGCGATGTTCGTCGCTGCAGCGGGGTTCCTTGAGCGCGCGATGCATCGGCCTGCATCCAGGAGTCGTGCGTGACTGATCTTCAGAGCACCCGGATCACCACCCCACCCTGCACCTCCGCTATCACTTCCGATAATACACGTTCCGTTGCGTATCGACGGGGGAGGCCGCAGCGGACCAGCCTAGGATCCGCTTCAACCTCGCCCCGCGGGCGCCGAGCCTGGACCGCCGGGGAATTTCGCGCGCTGCGCGGCCGGCTGCGGCGGCGACCAATCGATGTCGACCCCCACGAGCGCCGGACGGCCAAGGTCGTCGTCCGGGTTCGGCCAATCGATGCAGGTGACACTCAACTCGGTCCGCGGTCGACTCGGAACGGATTCGAGCGCGAGCGTCAGCTGCACCGCTTCGTGTGCCTGCTCGTGCGTCACGACGACGGCGACCTGCGCATCGTCGTGATGTCGCGCGAGTTGATCGAGCATGCCGCGTACTGTCGCGGCTTCGAGGGTCCGACGTGCGAGGCCCAAGCACAGGGCGAGTTCATGCGCACACGTTTCCGCCGCCGCAGCGCCGTACAGCGCAGCGAGCGCCGATCCACTGAGCACCTTCGAGGCGTGCGCGACATCAAGCGACGTCGGTGCGCCGTGCGCGCTGATGAGCCAGACACGGGTCGCGCCTTTCACGGCCGACAAACTACGTAGCGTGCGTGCCTGCGACCAGCGCTTCAGCCGTTCGTTTACCGAGCGAGACGATTGCCGCTGTGTGCCGGTGTCGTTACGTTCCGCCGTCGCACGAGCGGGCGTCGCGTTTTGGTTTCGCGGCTCGCCCCTAGGTCCCACAGATGCGGAGAGAGAAACGATGCTGAGCCGCTTCGGCGCCTTCTTGCGCTCATCGATCGGCAAGAAAGCGTTGATGGCCCTTTCGGGCCTGATGTTGATCGGTTTCCTGATCGCGCACGTGCTCGGCAATTTGACGCTGTACGGCGACGGCGACGGGACGAAGTTCAACGAGTACGCGCACAAGCTCGAGAGCTTGGGCCCGGTGAAGCTTGCAGCGGAGGTCGGGCTGCTCGCGTTGTTCGTCGCTCACATCACGCTCGGCATGCGCACGGCCATGGCCAACCGCGAAGCGCGTCCACAGCGCTACAAGGACACGCCGGCGAAGGGCGCGCGCAGCGCTGCGTCGATCACGATGATCGCGACCGGCGCCGTGGTGCTGGTCTTCCTCGTGATCCACATCATCGATTTCCGCTTGGCCGACTTCTCGAAGATCGGGCTCGCGCAGCTCGTCATCGAGCGTCTGTCGACGCCCTTGGGAGCCGGAATCTACTTCGTCGGCATGCTCGTACTGGGCGTCCACTTGTGGCACGGCTTCCAGAGCGCCTTCCAAACGCTCGGACTGCGCCATCCGACCTATGCGTGCGCGATCCGCAACGTCGGAATGGCGATCGCCGTCGTGACCGCGGGATTGTTCGCGACGTTCCCCGTGCTGTGTCTGGTGTTCAAGGGCGACTGGCCGTGGAACTGAGCAAGAGCGCCACCATGCAAACCACAGCATCGAACAAACTCGTCTCCAAGTGCCCCACCGGTCCGATGGCGGAGCGCTGGAGCAAGCACCGCTTCGACCTGAAATTGGTCAACCCGGCCAACAAGCGCAAATACCACGTGCTGATCGTCGGCACCGGTTTGGCGGGCGCGTCCGCTGCGGCGTCCCTCGCCGAGCTCGGCTACCAGGTCACGGTCTTCTGCCTACATGACAGCCCGCGGCGTGCGCACTCGATCGCTGCGCAGGGCGGCATCAACGCGGCGAAGAACTACCCCAACGACGGCGATTCCGTGCGGCGGCTGTTCTACGACACGGTCAAGGGCGGCGACTTCCGCGCGCGCGAGTCGAACGTCCACCGGCTCGCCGAGGTTTCGAACAGCATCATCGATCAGTGCGTGGCGCAGGGCGTGCCCTTCGCGCGCGAATACGGCGGCCTGCTCGACAACCGTTCGTTCGGTGGCGCGCAGGTGAGCCGCACGTTCTACGCCCGCGGTCAGACCGGTCAGCAGCTGTTGCTCGGCGCGTACCAGGCGTTGATGCGTCAAGTCGGGCTAGGCAAGGTCACGCTGCACAATCGTCATGAGATGCTCGACCTCGTCGTCGTCGACGGCGTTG
>CAYHRR010000130.1:0-8845 GCA_964358875.1 uncultured Planctomycetaceae bacterium
GATGGCCACTCCGAAGATCGTGCGACCCGACTTCGGCGGCCCGTTCCCCGAACACCTCGCGATCATCATGGACGGCAACGGCCGTTGGGCGCAGGAGCGCGCGCTGCGCCGCGTGTTCGGCCACCGCGAGGGCATCAATTCCGTGCGCGAGATCACGACCGAGTGCGCGCGCATGGGCATGAAGTCGCTGACCCTGTACGCGTTCTCGGTCGAGAACTGGAAGCGGCCGCGCGTCGAGGTGCGCTACCTGATGCGATTGCTGCGCCAGTTCCTGATCCAGGAGCGGCCGACGTTGATGGACAACGGCGTGCGTTTGATCGCGATCGGCAGGCTCGATTCGCTGCCGAAGGACGCGCTCGACGCGCTGCGCGAGACTGAAGCACTGACCGCGAAGAACAGCGGCATGTTGTTGCGCCTCGCCTTGTCCTACGGCGGTCGCGCGGAGATCGCCGACGGTTTGCGCAAGCTCGCGCGCGACGTGAAGAGCGGCGCACTCGCGGTCGACGCGATCGACGAGGAGACGATGCGCGGCTACCTGTACGACCCGGGCACGCCCGATCCCGATTTGATGATCCGCACGGCGGGCGAGATGCGCATCTCGAACTTCCTCCTGTGGCAGATCTCGTATTCGGAGATCTATGTCGCCGACGTGTGTTGGCCGGACTTCCGCAAGCCGCAACTGCTCGCGGCGCTGAAGAGCTACGCCAAGCGCGTGCGCAAGTTCGGCGGACTGGTCGCCGACGGCCCGGCGCCGAAGGCGTAAACGAGTGAGCACTGCGCCGAGCGCTCCGACGAAGGCCTCCAAGATTTGGCGGCGAACGCGCGTCGGTTCGCTGATTGCGCTCGCTCTCGCGGCGACGCTTTGGGGTGCGAGTCGTTTCGACAGCGGCTTGCCCGTGCTCGCGGCCTGCGCGGTCGTGCTCGCCGCTGCGCTGTTCGAAGTCGGGCGCATGGGCTCGCTCGCCGGGCGCCAATTCGCCGGCGTGCTTTCGCTCGGGGCGCTCGGGGTGACGTTGATGACGGCGTTCGTCGTTCACGGCGCGCGGCCCGAAGACGACGTCGCGTTGACTGGAGCAACGTGGATGGCGGGTATGTCCATGTTCGCGCTCATGCTCACCATCGCCTCCTTCGCGATGTTCCGCGGTTGGTCGTGGCCGTTGCGCGCAGCGGCGCTGGTGTTCTTAGCCACTGCGTTCTTTGACGCGCCGCAGGGGTGGGCGAACGGCGTGCTCGCCTGGGTCGCAGTGATCGCGTTCCTGTTCATCGTCGTGTTGATCGGCTTCTACGCCGAACGCAACGTGCGCGCGGACTTCGCGATCGCGCTGGGTCTGGCACTGTGGCTCGTCGTTCCGATCCCCGGCATCGCCGTCGTTCGCGTGGCGTTCGGCGTGGGCGGGTTGGTCGCTCTGATCGTGCTGTGCAAGATCGGCGACAACGCCGCCTACTTCGTCGGCAGCGCTATCGGGCGGCACCATCCCTTCAAGAAGATCAGTCCGGGCAAGACCACCGAAGGCTGCGTCGCGTCGTTGCTCTCCGGCATCGCTGCGGGCGCGGCCTGCGTGCACTTCGGATTGCTGCCGAGCGAGCCCTACGGTTGGACCGGCGGCTGCGCGGCCGGAGCGCTGATCAACGTCGCGGCGCAGGCCGGCGACTTGTTCGAAAGCTGGGTCAAGCGCCGAGTCGGCGTCAAAGACTCGGGCGCCTGGTTCGGCCCGTCGGGCGGCATCCTCGACCTCGTCGACAGCTTCCTGTTCGGCGTCCCCGCGGCGCTTTTGGGCTGGCCGTTTCTCTTCACCTTCACAGCGGCGCCTTGACAGGCCGAGAAGTGCGGGGCGATCCTGCTCCGACCTTGAACGACCCGACGAACCACCCCGTGCGACACCAGCGACTTGACTGAAGTCACCATTCCCCTGCGTTCGCACGAGGAAGCGATCCTCGTGCTCGGGCCCTACGACCGTCACGCCAAGTTGCTGCGGCAAGCGCTCGAGATCGAGATCTACACGCGCAACGGGAACTTGCGCCTCAACGGCGGCGAGGAAGATGTCGGCGAAGCGCGGCGGCGCATCGAGCATCTGCTCGGCAAGCTGCGCAAGGGCCGCGAGGTCGATCCGAAGGAAGCCGAGGCCATCTTGGTCGGTTCGCCCAACACCGAGTCCGCGTCGAGCTCCCCGAGTCCGTCCAATGGCGGCGCGCGCGGCTGGGGCGGTTCGAGTTCCGCCTTCGAGCGTCCGAGCAACGTCGGCGCGCGCTCCGGTCGGCCGATCGTGTCGCCGACGAACTTCCGCGTGCGTCCCTTCGAGGCGCGCGGCCCGCGCCAACGCAAATACGTCGAACTCGTGCAGCAGGACTCCTTGGTGTTCGGTCTCGGCACGGCGGGCACGGGCAAGACCTATCTCGCGGTCGCGTGCGCGCTCAAGGCTTTGCGCGCGGGCGAATGCCGCAAGCTCGTGATCACGCGACCCGTCGTCGAAGCGGGGGAGAAGCTCGGCTTTTTGCCCGGCGATTTGCTCGCCAAGCTCAACCCCTACATGCGCCCGGTGTACGACGCGCTCGGGCTGTTGCTCGATTTCGAAGATGTGATGCGCCTCGAAGAAGCCGGCGTGATCGAGGTCGCGCCGCTCGCCTACATGCGCGGTCGCACGCTCGCCAACGCCTTCGTGATCCTCGACGAGGCTCAGAACACGACCGTGCCGCAGATGAAGATGTTCCTGACGCGTCTCGGCGAAGGCTCGAAGATGGTCGTCACGGGCGATCCGTCGCAAACCGATCTCGAGCGCGGACAGAAGAGCGGCTTGCAGGACGCGGTGACGCGCTTGCAAGGCTTCAAGGACATCGGCGTGGTCGAGTTCACCGTCGAGGACATCTGCCGCCATCCGTTGGTCGAACAGATCGTGCGCGCCTACGAGACTCCGGTGCGCGTCGATGCGCCGGGCCGTCACCCGCGCGACGGGGACGGCGAGTGACGGTCGAAGTCGCCTGGGCGACTCGTGCGCCCAGACCGCGCGCGCTGACCGATGGGCTCGTGCGCGGCGCGGCGCAGGCGGCCTTGGACTACGGAAAACGCGGCGAAATCGGCCTTTCGGTCGTGTTCGTCGACGACGCCGAGCTGGCGCGCATGCACGGCGAGTGGCTCGACGATCCGACGCGCACCGACGTGATCACTTTCGACCTCGGTGACGAGGGCCTCGGGCCGGCGGGGGAGTTGTACGTGTCGACGGAGCGCGCGCAGGCCGTCGCCGCGCGGCGCGGGCTCGATCCGTTGCGCGAGCACTTGCTGTACGTCGTCCACGGAGCGCTGCACTTGTGCGGCTTCGACGATCACGCGCCGGCGCAACGAGCACGCATGCGCCGTGCGGAACGTTGCGTGCTCGCGCGATTGACAGCGCACCTCGACTCGCTCGCGCGCAAGAAATCCGCGGCGCGAGTCAAGCCTCGTGCGCGTTGAACGACCGCTGCGCGCGAACTGCGCCTTTGCCGCGTGAATCCGCGCGCTTGCGTGCATGAGGGAGCAACGCGTTCGATGTCGCCATGCTCGCCGTCGCGCGAGTGACCTCTTGATCGACGCGCGCAAATGCGTATCCCAGCGACATCGAGACTGCGCGCGCGACTCGTGCGCGCGGACTCGCGACTCACGGTTCGCTGCTTGCAGACCTCTCCAGTTCGAGCGCTCGTTCAGGGACTCCTCGAGCGGAAGACGGAGAGAAAACCCGTCCGAAGCCGAGTGGGGACGGCGTCGAAACGCGTTCCGCGCAAGGAGCGCAAAGCACTCGATCCGCGCGCCAAGCTGTGGGCGACGTTCCGGCGCCGACGCGGGCCGATGGAGCGCAACGCGCTGGTCGAGAGCTACCAAACACTGATCGCCGACACGGTGCGCCGTTTCGCAGCGCGCTTGCCGCGCACCGTCGATCCGGGTGACCTGCTCACGGCGGCCAACGTCGGATTGATGGCGGCCGTCGAGTGTTTCGATCCGACGCGCGGCGTGCCGTTCGAGGCCTACGGCGAGCTGCGCATCAAAGGTGCGTTGCTCGACGAACTGCGCATCCAAGATTGGTTGCCGAGACCTTGGCGCGCGCGGTTGGAGCGTCACAAGCGCTTGCTCGAGGAGCTGCGTTCGCGTAACGGCCGGGAACCGCGCGAGGACGAGATCGCTGCGGCGCTCGACTTGCCGCCCGAGGAATACAGCCTGTATTTCGGCCGCGGCGGGCCGCTTTCGACGCCGACGCTCACGCACGGCGACGGCGCCGACGGCGCGACGATCGACATCGTGCCGGACACGCATTCCGATGCGCCGGGCGAACGTTTGACGCGCGAAGAGCTGCTCGCGCTCGTCGCGCAGAGGCTCTCTCCGCAGGAGTACCGCATCGTGTACTTGAAGTACTGGGAAGAGTTGCCGATGCGCGAGATCGGCGAACTCGAAGGGCTGTCCGAGTCGCGCGTGTGCAAGATCCACACGCACCTGCTCGAGCGACTGCAAGAGCGCTTTCACGTCGGCACGTCCGCGGAGTGAGCGCGCGTTCGAGCGTGGTGAGCGCATCGCGACGGGCGCGCAGAGTCAGTGCGCTGTTGCGCACCGAACTCGCACGACGCGCGTTCGAACTCGCGGCGTCGTGCACAAAAAAGAGCGAAGGCATGGAGCGCGGCCCCATGCCTTCGCGAGTTCCGCACGAGCGTGAGCTCGTTCAGCCGCCCCGGCGCGGTCGAACCGCGACGGTCCCCACGGCAGCGAGCCAGCACCCTGAAGGCGCGGCGACGGAACATGCGCCCGAGCGAGGGAATCCCCACCCACCTCGTCCGAGCGCATTTCCTCCAAACAGGATCGCCGTACTCCGTCCCCACAGAGCACGGACAATCCATCTCCCCCTTCGCGCGAGACGCGGCGAGTCCCCGTTCGCCGGCTCACGTTGTCGTGCGTCGTAGGCTCCCTCGTCGAACGATGCGGAGCCGGCGGCGCTACCTCGACCGACCGGTCGAGGTGCATGGGCGAACGTCCATCGAGCCGAAGCGGCGCGGACTGCGCGGGAGCCGTCGATCATCGAGCGTGGCTGGCCCGTCGAAAGCAGTCGTAGGTCGTGTCGGTGTTGCATGATCCGAGGTGCGTTCGCTTGTGGCAGCACACCGCCCCCGGACGCGGGATGAGTTCGAACACCCAGGGGGTGATCGCCCATCCGGGCTGGGCGCGGCAGGCTGCGAGCCCACCGACGCTTGCCTCGACGTCGCACGCGAGCGGGGCACGGCCCCGTCGCTCCTCGGATCTTCGCTCGATCGGTTCGGTAGCTAGGCTGCCCGCGGGTTTCCCCGTGGGCCCTGTGGCTTTGCGCCCCCGCGTCGCCGCGGGTTTGCCCTTCTCGCTCGATCTCTGGAGCGCCCAAGAATACTTCGAAATCGCATTTGGGCAAATCGCAGCTGCCGACAACCTGCGCAGCGCACGTCACTCACGACGGAACTCTACGAGCGGCAATGGTTTGCGCCAACACGACGATTCCGATAGGTTCGCCGCCGTGAAGGCCCTGCCCCCGGCGCTCGACCTAGAATTCCGCAATCCGTACCACGGCGGCATGTTGCCGCCGAACGCGCTGTGCGGCGAGGCGGAAAATCCTGCCTGTGGTGACCATTTGGAGCTCGGCATCGAGGTCGCTGGCGGCGTGATTCGAAGCGCGGGCTTCCAGGCGCGCGGATGCAGCGCCGTGATCGCCTGCGCGTCCCTGACTTGCCGCACGATCGAACAGCGCACGGTCGCCGAGATCGCTGCGCTCGACATCGGCCGTTTTCTCAGCTCCCACGGTCGGCTCTCCCCCGAACGCCGCCACGCCGTCGCCATCGTGTCGCGCGCGTTGCGCGGCGCGCTGGCGCGAGTCCCGCGCGACTGTCATCCTTGAATCGGCGCCGCACCGCAACCACGACCTGAGAGCACGCCTTGTTCCGCTTCCTCAAACGCAGCAGCTCCGAAACACCGGCCGCCGACGACGTCACGCGCGGCGCCTTGCTGCGCATCCTCGAGTTGAACAAGGACATGGCGCGCGCCACGCGACCGGAGACCTTGCCCGATCGCATCCTCGACGCGGCCAATGAGCTCACCGGCGCCGAGCGCGGCTTCCTGATCGTGCGTTCCCAGGCGAGCGCGCGCACGGAAGGCGCGGACAACGAGGCGAGTGAGCTCGGTCCCGGTTGGCAGGTCGTCGCCGCGCGCAACATCGACCGCGAAAACGTCAAGAAGGCGCTGCGCAAGGTCTCGAAGTCGATCACCAGCCAAGTGCTCGAGAGCGGCTTGCCCTTGCGCTCCGACGACGCCGCCAACGACGACGCGCTCAATCCGCGACAGTCGGTGACGGAGTTGAAGCTGCGCAGCGTGCTGTGCGTGCCGATGCGCGTCGGCGACGAAGTGCGCGGCTGCCTGTACGTCGACAATCGTTTCGCGCAGGGACAGTTCGACGAAGGCATGCAGGAGCTGCTCGAGGCCTTCGCCGACCAAGCCGCGCTTGCGCTCGAGCGCGTGCGCTTGCTCGATGAGAACGCGCTGATGCTGCGCAGCCTCGAAATCGCCAACGCTGAATTGAAGAGCGCGCTGGCGGAACAATCGAAGGCGCTCGACTCGCTGTCGGAGGGCTTCGTCCCCAGCGGCCTCGAGTTGCGTTTCAGCTATCCGTCGATCATCGGTCGCGGTCGTGCGATCACGGCGATGTTGACCGTCGTCGACCGCATCACCGACGGCGATTTTCCGGTGCTGCTGCTCGGCGAAAGCGGCACCGGCAAGGAACTCGTCGCGCGCGCCCTGCACGAGAACGGCCCGCGCCGCGAGAAGCCGTTCATCGGCGTCAATTGCGGTGCGATCGCCGAGGGACTGCTCGAGAGCGAGCTCTTCGGCGCGGTCAAGGGCGCTTACACCGGCGCGGTGCGCGATCGTGCGGGCTTGATCGAAGCGGCCGATGGCGGCGTGTTGTTCCTCGACGAGATCGGCGAGATGAGCCTCTCGTTGCAGGCCAAGCTGCTGCGCGTTCTGCAGGAGAAGAAGCTGCGCCGCGTCGGCGGCAATGAAGAGCTCGACGTCGACGTGCGCGTGCTGTCGGCGACGCATCGCGATCTCGCCCGTGAAGTCGTGGCCACGCGCTTTCGCGAGGACCTGTACTACCGCCTCAAGGTCGTGCAGATCGAGGTGCCGCCGCTGCGCGAGCGGCGCGAGGACATCGCCACGCTCGTCGAGCACTTCCTGACCAAGCTGCACTTGGAAAACCGCGGCGCCGGTCGCGCCAAACCGCAGATCACGCGCGAGTGCCTCGAACGGTTGATGGCCCACGATTGGCCGGGCAACGTGCGCGAACTGCAGAACGAAATCACGCGCATGTACGCGCTCGGTGGCGACGTGCTCGGCCCGGACTTGATCGGGCACCTGTCGAAGGCACCGCGTCTCGCGCACCAAGTCGGCGTCAAAGGTCTCGTCGGCCGGCGCATGGAAGATGTCGAAGCGGAGCTGATCCGCGCGACGCTCGAGATGACCGGCGGCAAGCGCGGCGAGGCTGCGCGCGTGCTCGGTATTCCGCGGCGCACGTTCTACAACCGCCTCAAAGCGCTGGGGATCGAGTAGTGCCGGTCGCGTGGTTCGCGGCAGCGTTGAGCGCTGTCCTGGCGCAAGACGCGCGCGCTGTCGATCGACCCGCGGAGCCGATCCGGCTCGTCGTGATGATCGCGATCGATCAGATGACGCCGGAGCAATTGACGCGGCTCGAGCCGTGGCTCGACGGCGGACTGGGACGCTTCGCGCGCAAGGGCCTCGTGTTCGCTGAAGCCGCGCTGCAACACGGCGACACCGAAACGGCGCCGGGTCACACCTGCTACGGCACCGGACTCAATCCGACGCACAACGGCATCGTGTCGAACGATTGGTACGCGATCGACGCGAAGGAAACGTCGTACTGCTACGCCGACTCCGGCGTCCGCACGATTTCGAGCGCGGGCGTGCGCGCCGGCGGTTCGTCGCCGCGCAACAACCACGCGCCAGGTCTCGTGGATTTCATCAAGGCCGCGCAGCCCGGCTCCAAGGCGGTCGCGATCAGTTCGAAAGACCGTTCGGCGATCGGCATGTCGGGACAACATCCCGATCTCGCCTTGTGGTGGAGCCAACGCTCCGGCGGCTTCCAGACCTCGAGTTGGTACGTCGAGCAATTGCCGGAATGGGTGAGCACGCTCAACGCGAACTGGCTCGCGCGCTTCGACGCCACGCCGTTCGCGAAGGAATGGCGCGGCGACTTGCCGGTCGATTTCGCGCGCTCGGGCACGGAGCCGGACGAGCGCGACGGCGAGCTCGGCAAGGGCGCGCAACGCGCGTTTCCGCATGCGGTGCCGGCGCACGACGCGGCGGCGAATGAGAAGCAAATCGCGGCGGTTGCGGCTTGGTGCTACACGAGCCCGGCTTGCGACATGTTCGTGTGCGAGGCCGCGCGCGCGGCCGTCGCGGCGCTCGAAATGGGGCGTGACGACGTCGTCGACGTGCTGTGCATCAGCCTGTCTTCGTGTGACACCGTCGGGCACAACTACGGTCCGCGCAGTTTCGAAGTCACGGACGTGCTGCTGCGCGCGGACCGCGAACTCGAGCGACTGTTCTGCGAACTCGACGCGGGTGTCGGCGCCGAACACTGGATCGCCTCGTTGACCGCAGATCACGGCGTGCTCGAACTTCCCGAGACGCTCGCGCAACGCGGCGTTCCGGCCGAGCGCATCTCCGGACGCGTCGTCGGCGATTCGATCAAGGCCGCGCGAGCGCGCATCGCTGCGGCGCACGACGGCCGCGATTTCTACCTCGCTTCGAACGCGCGCGGCGTGCGTTTGGCGTCGACGGCGATGAACGAAGCCC
>CAYHRR010000131.1:0-8843 GCA_964358875.1 uncultured Planctomycetaceae bacterium
CTCGCCGGCCAACTTCCTCGATGTGGGGGGCGGCGCGAATGCGGAGCAGGTGAGGTGCGACCTCTTTGAGGTGACAGCGACTCTCGACGGGAGCGACGCAGACAGGACGCGATGGCTTCGAGTTTCGCTGTCAACGGACTTGCCGGCAACGACCAATCTGATGCTGAGCGCGAGTCGCTCCTATACGTGCGTTGGGGACAAAGAGCAGTACTCCGTTGAGTATGTAGGCGAGAAAACCACGGTCGCCTCAGTGGTGACGGGTACGAAATTCATGCTGAGCCACGCCTTTTGGAAACGTGATCTTGCAAGTCTCCAGGCAACGATGAGGCGGATCGGCGAGCCATTCGAAGTTCGTAGGATTGCCGATATCGTCACCGTTACGGTGATAGTGCCGATCAATCAATCCGACAAGCGATTCGGAACCCGGAACGCAAATTTGGTGGGAAACGCGGTGAAGCAGAGTGGTGGGATGCATGTCGTAACCCGTGAAATCACCTTCGGATGGCCCGTACCGTGATTCTCGTTCCGTAGCGTTTGCGGACCTGAAATTCCTGCGCCCCACTGGAGGATGGGTTTGGTCGCTGTTGCCGCTCTCAGCTTAGTGCGCTGCGCTCAGCGCGGCATCGCAGCGTCGAGCGTCAACAATGCATAGGCGCTACCCAAGATCGGATTGCCTTCCATCCAGCGCGGGCTGTTGGGATTGATCCACGAGCCGTCGATCTTGCTCTGCATCGACACCAAGCGCCCGCACACCTCTTGGCGCCATGCGTGCACTTTGCCCGCGCCGTCGGTCAACGACTCGAGTCCCAGGCGCGACAAGGCCTGCGACATCGTGTGGAAGTAATAGAAGAGCCCCTGGTAGGGCGCGGCCGCATCGCGCGCGACATCGAAGCCCGGATTGACGTCGAGCGTGTAGTTCTTCGTGCACCATTCGACGGCCGCGACGAGCCGCGGATCGTCCTTGCCCAGGCCCGAAAACATCATGCACTTGAGCATCGCGTAGGTCATCGAGCCGTAGGAGCGCGGCACCTTCAGCCCGCCTTCGAGCTCGGTGTAGCCGGCCTTCGAATCACCGGGCGCGTAGGCCGAACCGCCGTCGTTGCCGCTGACGATCGTCGAGCCGCCGTCCTTGATCGCGATGTCGTTCGACTCCGAACGGTTCTGGCAGCGCTCGAGGAACTTCAGCGCCTTCTTGTAGGTCGGAGCGTTCGGCTCGAGCCCCGAGCTCGCCAGCGCTTCGAGCGCCATCTGCAGGTTCGAGAGATCGGGCCGCTCGGTCGAGCCGTAGCCGATGCCGCCGTAGTACAGATCGCCTTCGCTGTAGCCCTCGCCCGCATCGGCTTGCAGCCCGATCAGGAAATCGCGCGCCTTGGCGATCACGCCGTTCCACTTCGGATCGCCGCTGCGCGCGAGCGCGAGGATCGCAGCGGAGGTCGTGTAGTTCGCGAGCTTGCCGTCGTGAATCGAACCGTCCGGCTGTTGCAGCGACGCGAGCCATGCGAGTCCCGCGTCGATCAACTTCTGTTGGGCCTCGGGCCGCGGAACCGCTCGGCACTGCAACGCACCGAGCACCATCGCGGTCAAACCCGCATCGGGTCGCGCGCCGGGCCACTTGCCGTCCTTGCACTGCGTCGCGAGGTAGTCGCAGCCCTTCTCGAGCGCCGTCATCGCCGAGCTGCGGTCGGCGACCGTGAACGTCGGCAAGGCGTTGATCGCTGCCGGCGTCGGCGCGGGCGCAGCGTGTTTTTTCAACACCTTGTCGGCAGCGGAGAGCTGCACGACGGACCACGCCGTCTCTTGCAGCGCACCGCGCGCGCCGTCCCACTTGCCGCGCTCTTTTTGCGCAGCGAGCACAGCGCGCGCGAAGGCTGTCGCTTCGACGGCGCTCATGTCGGTCTTCGGAAGTGCGGCGCTCGGCGCGAGGTCGGTCGAACCGAGGAAGCCCAGGGCCTTGCCGAGCTGCGCGCCGAAACTCGCGTCGCCGAGCGCGATCAACGCCTCCGCCGCGGCACGCGTTTGCTGCTGGAGCACGGCTCCGCTCGCCGCCGCATCGTGAATCGCACCGGTCGCATCCTGCTGTGCGACGAGCCACTCCGCGCCCTTCTTCACGAACGGTCCGTCGACCGTGCGGTAGTGGTCCGGGCACTCGGCGAAAGCGCGCAACACGAGCGCAGTCGTCTCGACGCTCGCGCCGTAGGAACCGGTGACGGCGTCCTGGGTCGAGCGCAGCCAGCGCACGGCGGCGCGCGTCGGATCGCCGAGGTCGAGCGGCGCTTCTTGCGCGACAGGCGGCGTGGCCGACGGCGCTGCGTTGGGCGGGGCTTGGAAAATCAACGCAGCGGCGAGACAGAGCAGCATGGTGGGTGGAGTCCTTCGTGCGGGCCGAAAACGGGCCTGCGAGTGCCGCACCTGTAGCCGAGCGTGCGACGGCATGCAAACGCGCGGCGCACGCGGCGGTTCAAGTCGAGCTACGTAAGTGCGCGCAGGCCGGCACGTCCGTTCACGCGCCGCATGACGCGCAGGGTCACGCGCGGGGAGCGAGCTTCACGGCCGTGCCGTAGGCCAGGAATTCCGCGCAGCCCGAGGCGATTTCGGAGGTCGCGAAGGACAAGCCCACGACCGCGTTCGCGCCGCGCGCTTGGGCCTCGGCGATCATGCGGTCGAGCGCCTGCTCGCGGCTCTCGGCCATCAACTTCGTGTACTCCTCGATCTCGCCGCCGACGAGGTTCTTGAACCACGCGCTGACGTCGCGACCGGCGTGCGCGGCACGCACGGTATTGCCGCGCACCATGCCGATCACTTCGGTGATCGCGCGGCCGGGAACATCGTGGGTGGTGACAACGATCATCGTCGAATCTCCGTGTAGGCATCGTAGGCGCGCGTGAGGAGCCGCGCGCGTACGGCGGCGCCGAGCAAGAGCGCGAATCCCACCGTGACTGCGCTGACCGCGCTCTTCATCAGCAACGAGGCTTCGCTCGACCAAAGTTCCCACAGCCCGAGCGCGGCGAGCACCGCGGCGCCGCTTCCGAACAACGTCCAGCCCAAGCCGAGCGCCGCGCGCTGCATGGAATCGGTGCGCAACGCGCGCCACTCGTGGTCCATCGGTTCCGGTCCCGCGGCCTGTCGCGCGAGCACGTCGAGGCGGTGGATGCGCGCCACCTCGAGGCGCAAGTCGCTGCGTGCCGCCAGCTGTGCTTCGAAGGCCTTGCGCTCGCTTTCGGGCAATTCGCCGTCCGCATAGGCCATAGCGCGCAACTCGTCGGACGTCGGCGCGCGTTCCTCGTGCTTCAAATCGCGCTCATTGGACATGGGAGCCTCCGCTCGCGGAGCCTTGCGTGCGTTCAGACATCGCCGCCTCCGTTCTCGTCGTCGAGCGCGCCGCCGAGCTGCTCGCGCAATCTGCGCCGCGCGTGGAACAAGCGTGACATCACCGTGCCGATCGGGATGCCGACGATGTCGGCGATCTCCTGATACGAGAGTTCGCGGAAATGGCGCAGGGCGAGCACTTCGCGGTCGTGCGCACCGAGCTGTTTGAACGCGCGCCAGAACACGGCCGAGCGTTCCGTGCTCTCGAGACCCGCGGAAGGTGCGTCGGAGCGGGCGTCGGCGATTTCCCAATCGGAGTCGTCGTCGACCGTCGCATCGCCGTGGCGCGGCGAGAGGCTCGCGACCTTGAGCTTGCCGTTGCGGCGCATGTGCGAGAAACACGTGTTGCGCACGATGCGCTGGAACCACGGCAAGAAAGGCTCGCCGTCGCGATAGGTGTCCCGCGCGCGATAGGTCTTCAGCAGCGCCTCTTGCGACAGATCGAGCGCATCGTCGCGCGAGCCGACGAGCGACTGCGCGACGCGAAAGGCCAAAACGCGCACGCGCCCGACGAGTTCGTCGAAAGCTTCGCGGTCACCGTGTTTGGCGGCGGTCATCAAGCGCGTCGTCTCGGCCTGCATGGAGTCGGCGGCGTACGCGCTCACATGCGGGTCATTCACGGCCGCACCGGGAACTTCGGGAGTGCTCACTCGACGTCGCTCGCGAGTTGCAGGGCATGCATAGCTGCTCGTCGACAAGCGCCCGGCGGACCGAGACGCTCGTGAGCGAGTTCCAAGCCGGCGAGCGCACGGCGGCGCTCGTGCGAGTCCTCGCACAAAGCAGCCAAGGCGCCGGCCACCGCCTCCAACGGACCGCGGCCGCGGAAACAAAATTCCTGCACGACCTCTCTTCCGGCGAGCAGATTGGGAGACGCAAACCAAGGCGTGGCCAGCATCGAGCGGTACATCCACACTTCGCGACGGCGCGCGACGCGGTAAATGCACACCGCGGGCAGGCGGTGGTGGAGCAGGTCGAGCAAGACCGTGCCCGACACGGAAAGTGCGGCGCGCGAGCGTCCGAGCGCGGCGTGCAGGTCGCCGATTTCGACGCGCGCCCAGTCGGACGCGCGTGCGCCGGCGACATGCTCTTCGATACCGAAGCGATGCTCGTCATCAGCTTGCAGCACGACCGCGTCGACCTCGGGCATACGCTCGCGCAGCTTCGCGAGCGCCTGCAACATCCACGGCAGATTGAGGTCGATCACGCGCCGGCGACTTCCGGGCAACAGCGCGATCGTTCGGCAACTCGGAGCGGCGCGCGTCGCCGGCACGCTCGCAAGTTCGTCGACCAGCGGATGGCCGACATGCGCGACCTCGACGCCGCGCCGACGAAACCAGGCAGGCTCGAAGGGCAGGATCGTCAAGGCGCGGTCGACGGAACGCGCGTAGTTCGCCGTGCGCCACGGCGCCCAAGCCCAATGTTGCGGCGTTACGAAATGCACGACGCGCACTCCGTAGCGGCGCGCGATGCGGGCGAGCGGCACGTGCAGGGCCGGCGAGTCGACGAGCAGCGCGACATGCGGGCGCACGTCGCGAAAGTGCGTGGCGCAGGTTTCGAGCAAGTCGAGGTAGTAGGGCAGCGCCGTGACGACGCCATCGAAGCCCATGGTCGCGCGCTGCACGGGATCGCCGAGCATGTCGACGCCGCCTGCGGCGAGCCGCTTGCCGCCGAGTCCTGCAAACGCCGGCGGCGCCGCGCCGAGTGCGGCGACGGCGGCGCGCATCTCGCTCACCGTGTTCGAAGCATGGATTTCGCCCGATGCTTCGGCGGCCGAGACGAACACGCGCAAGCGGCGTTGCGTGATGGCCCGGAGGTCGGGCTCGGCGTCGATCTCAGCCGGCGTCTCGAGGAGTGCGGTCAGCTCTTGTCGCAGTGCGCCGCGCCGCACCGCGAAGTCGAGCGCCTGCAGCGGCAAGGCGCTGAATCCGAGCAGCGTCCGCGCGAGTTCCGAGCGCACCGCTCCGCGCGGCGCTGGTCCGGCGCTTTCTCGCGCACGCGTCTCGGCCGCTTCCATGCGGCGGAAGCCTAGTGTCCGCGAACGCCTTCGAGGAGAGCCCGGTGCGTGCCTAGAATGCCGCCGTGCTGCGCATCATCGGGTTCTTCATCGGCGTCGTGCTGCTCCTGCGCGTGTTGCAGGCGGTGCCGTTCATCGGCGCGCTGTTCCACGGAATGCTGGGCTTCTGGCTCGGAGCGATCGTGCTCGCGTTGCTGGCGAGCGCCGTGACGGAGTGGTTCGTGCAGCGGCGCAAACTGGAGCACTCGACGCGCGCGCTCGGCCACGTGGAGAGTCCGCACAACCAAGGCAAACTCGGCAGTTTGCTCGCGGCGCACGGCAAGTACGCGCGTGCGCTGCCGTGCCTCGAGTTCGCGAGCGCGGGCGAGCCCGAGGTGGCGGAGTGGCACTACCGGCGCGGAACGACGCTGTCCGCGCTGCGGC
This sequence comes from uncultured Planctomycetaceae bacterium, assembly GCA_964358875.1. Lineage (GTDB taxonomy): Bacteria > Planctomycetota > UBA1135 > UBA1135 > CAYHRR01. Next base: position 5,804 of record CAYHRR010000131.1, read on the forward strand.
GCAACGACGACGCGCTCGTCGCGCTCGAACGCGCCGCGACGATCGACGAAGAGCACGCCTACGGTGGAGTGCAACTCGCCTTGGCCGAGGTCTACGCGCGCCGCGGAAACTCCGAGCGCGTGCTGTCGGCGCTCGAGCGCTTCGATCGCAACCACGGTCCCAACCCGGAGAGTTGCTACCGCCGCGCCGTCGAGCTCAAGCGCCTAGGTCGACGTGATCAAGCGCGGGCCTGTCTGCGCCAGGTCGGCGAACTCGCCGCGCACGCTGCGCGGTTTCAGCGCAAGGCCAACCGAGCGTGGGTGCTCAAAGCGCTGCTCGCGCGCGTCGTCTAGGGCGTGCGGCGCTCGAACGAAATCAGCGCCGCGACGTAGAAGATCAGCGTGAGCGCGACGAGTGGTGCGAAGCGGCGCCAATCGAGCGAGTGCGTGCGTTCGATGTCGAGGAAGCGCTCGACATCCGCGAGGCGGAACACCGACCAGTGCGTGAGCCGCTCGACGAGGTACACAGCGAACTGAAAAATCGTGAAGCACAGCACGGCGAAGGCGATGCCGAGCGGCGCGCGCGCGACCGTCGAGAGGAAAAACGTCAGGCTGTAGATCGCGAGCAGCAGCGCGCATTCCTGCGTGGCCGAGAGCAAGAGCGGCGCGAGTTCGATGTGCGTGCCGATGTGTTCGACCAGCGCAGGAATCGTCAACGTCGTAGCGAACACCGGGACGACGACGGCAAGCGCGCCTTGCACGAAGCGTTCGCTGAGCATGCGTCGCCGCGACACCGGTCGCGCGAGCCAGATCTCGAGCGTTCCGCGCTGACTCTCGCCCGCGACGGCGCCCGCTGCGAGCAGCACGGCGGCAGCGGTGCCGAGTGTGTTGCAGCCCTTGAAAAAATGCTGTCCGGTCACGTACGCGAACACACCGCCTTGTTCGAGCGTGTCGACGATGTTGCGCAGCACCGGCAGCGGCGCGAGGCCGCGGATCTGCGCGATGTGTTTTTGAAAATCCGGCCAATACAGGATCGCCGGGATCAGCATCGCCTCGAGCACGACGAAGAAAGCGATCGCACGCCACACCATGGAGCGCAGGGCAAAGGCCATCAGCAAGCCTCGACGCCGTAGAGGTCGCGGTACAAGGACTGCAGCGACGCGCGCCCATATTCGACGGTGAGCGGGCTCGGTAAGTCGGAGCGCGCGGCGAGTTCGGCGAGAAATGCGCGCGGGTCGTCGTCGTGCAAGCGTGCGGTGAGCTCGCCTGTGCGCAGCGTGATGGTGGCGTGTTCGAAGGGCTGTGTGCGCTGCAGCCGTTCGTGTGCATCGTGCGTGAACGTCACGCGCAGCGTGCGTCGCGATCGTTCGGCGATCGCCACTGCGCTTTCGACACTCAGCTTTCGGCCTTGGTTCAAGAACACAAAGGTGTCGCACACGCGATCGACCTCGCCCAGGTGGTGCGACGACAACAGAATCGTCGTTCCAAGCGCGGCATCCGCTTCGAGCAACTCGATCAGCGTGCTGCGCTTATTCGGATCGAGTCCATCGGAGGGTTCGTCGAGCACGCGCACGCGCACGCGCGGCGCGAGCGCCGCCGAGAACATCAACTGGCGCTTCATGCCGTGGCTGTAGGTGTGTACGCGCTTGCCGAGCGGCAGTCCGAAGTCACTCGCGAACTTGCGAGCGCGTTCGCGCGCCTCGCGCTCGCGGCCACGCAAGAACCACTCGAGATGCCGTTCACCGCTCAATTCACCGTAGAGCGCCATTTCGCCGGGCGCGTAGGTGCAACGCTTGCGAATCGCGGTGCCGTCGCCGCGCAACTCGACACCGTCGACGGTGGCATGGCCCGCGTCAGGGCGCACGAGACCGATCAACATGCGCATCAGCGTGCTCTTGCCGCTGCCGTTGGGACCGAGCAGACCGGTCACAGTGCCGGGCGCGATCTCGATGTCGAACGGTTCGAGGGCGAGCTTGCTGCCGAAGCGCCGCGTCAATCCACGCGCGACGATTTGCCCTGCGCCGCCGATGTTCATCGGCCCGATCCTAGGCGTGCCGGCGAAGCCGATCCAGCCGAGTCTCCGAGCGCTTCGACCTGTCCGTCTTCGCGCACGAGCACCGCGACGGAGCACCACGCTGCGCGGTAGCGCGCGTCGAACAGTTGGACGAAAGTGCCGCGCTCGGTTGCAAACGTCTCGGCGTAGCCCACGCGCACGAAGCTGCGCCACCACGCCGTCACGTCGCTCGCGAGCGCGAGTCGCACTGCTCGGTCGTCGTAGTTGCGCGGCATCGATCCGCGCGCAGCGATCGGCTCATCCGTGCCGACAGACGCCAGGGAGATGTCGTATTGAACGATCTCGCTCGCGTCGGAGACGAGCACGGTCCAGTGCCATGCATCAGCAGGTTGAGGCGTTGCGATCACGCGCCGCGCGTCGAGCGCCGCACGATCCGTTGGGTCGGCATCGTCGAGCGCCACGCTCCGTGCGCGTCGCGCGTTCGCGACTTGCAACGCAAGGAACGCGAGCAAAGCAAGCCCTGCGGGCGCGAGCACTCGCCGCGGCCGCGCGCTTCCCCAGCCGAACCGACGCGCGAATGCCAGGGCCGTGATCGCACACGGCCAAAACACGGCGAATGCCCCGGAGATTTGACCGGAGGCATAGATCGCTGTGGTGGCAATCGCAGCTGCCGTTGCAAGCGCGAGCGAGCCTGAGCGCGTGCGTGTTCCGGCGAGTGCCGTGATCGCGCCGAAGATCAGCCACAACCAAGGTTCCGCGATGAAGACGAGATCGCCGTAGTACCAGCGCGCGTCGAACGGAAGCCACGGCCTCACTCCGTAGTTGTTGAGGTAGTCGAGCAACGGGTGGCTGACCAAGCCTGCACCGCACAGCAACAAGAGCGCGCTCCACGACGCACGCGCATCGCTGCCGCGCGCGTCGATCCAGCGCACGCAGGCTGCAAGCGCCGCGCACAGCACGACGGTTCCGCACAGCGAGTGCGTGATGCCGCGGTGATGGACGAGGTAGCTCTCGCGGCCCCACAACGCCGCGACGATGTCGATGTCGG
>CAYHRR010000132.1:0-8773 GCA_964358875.1 uncultured Planctomycetaceae bacterium
CACGAGGTTGTCGAGCGAGCCCGTGAAACTCGTCTCGGCATCGCCGAGCATCAGCGGCCCGTCGATGCTCCACACCGACGAGGTCGCGACGACCGGCGTCGGGACTCCGTTGTCGTCCATGGGAACGACCTGCAGGCCGTCGACGTACAGCGACAAACGGCGCCGGTCATATTCGAGCGCGATGCGCTTCCACGTCATCGACGGCAACACGGCGGTCGGCGTCTCCAAGGTCAGCTTGCCGCCCTTGATGCGTCGACCGGTCTTGTCGAAGGCCTCAGGCACGAACCAGGCCTTGATGCCGCCGTTTTGCGTGATGTCGATGCCGATCGTCGTGCCGAGCCGCAACGCATGGCCGCCGCCGCCGGTCTGCGCGCGCACGGCGCATTCGATGCGGAAACCGTCGGCCAAGTCATAGCTCGCGTCGAGATGCACGGGCACTTCGGCGAGCGCCTTGCCCGTCGATGGAAACGAGAGCGCTTGACCGATGAAGCCGTCGTCGACGTACAGCGTGCCGCGTTGCGTGCCGTCGAGTTCGAAGGCGCCACGCAGCAATTCGCCGCCTTCGAATTGCCACGTGCCGATGACCTCGAAGGCCTCGCTGATCAACGTGCCCGCGTTCGGATCGAGCTTCACGCGCGCCGGTGCGCCGCGCGCGATCGCCGTGTTGCGCGCCGCGCGAATCGTGTTCTGCACGGCGCCGATTGCCGCGCGCCGACCGAGGTTCATCGACGACAGCGAGCCCAGGCCGATGCCCATCAACACGCCGAGCAACGTCATGACGAGCAACAGCTCGAGCAGCGTCATGCCGCGCGTCGCCCGTGTGCTCGTCGCTCGCAACATCGCGCTCGCTCCCCTACTTCCCGTCGCCCGAAGCGTTGTCCGTGGCGCTCGCGTCCTCGTCGTCGCGCGGCACCTTGAAGCCGATGGTCACGTTGTCCGCAGCCGTGCTGAAGTCGCAGTCGGGGCCCGCGGAGATCAGTTGGTACTCGCGCGCCTTGTAGTAGCGCTGCGTGCGCGGGTCCTTGAGCGCCTGGACCGAACTCTCGATGGGCTCGCCCGTCTGCGGATGCAAGGTCGTGTAGATGTCGACGCGCCCGTAATCGCGGTGATGGAAGTAGGCGTAGGGATTGCCCCACTGATCGCAGAACTCGAACAGCGTCGCCACGGCGAAGCCCTGCGCGGGCTTGGCGAGCTGATCGCTGTCGGTGTTCGAGAGGTGCTCGTCGAACTGGCCGGCGCCGGGAGCAGGGGCGGCGCACACGGCGAGGTACAGCGCCGCGGCGCCGAGGTGGGGGTGGTTGGGCGGCGCGCCGAGCTCGCCGGCGAGGTTCGAGCGCGGAAAATCGCCGCTGTCCTCGACGATCTGCGTGATCGTGAGACCGATCTGGCTGCCGGTGATCTCGGTCACCTTCACGTCGACCGCGCGCTCGGCGTCGGTGAGGTTGACGATCAAGAACCAAGTCAAGAGCGAGAGGATGACGATCACGGCCATCAACTCGATCAACGTGAAGCCCGCGCGGCGCAGCTTCGGCCATCGGCATTTCGACATGAGCGGCCCTCGCCGTTTCCGGCAGTGCGTCGAGAGAAATCCGTCGCGCGGCGAAATGCGCGTTCGCGGTGCTATGCGCAACGAAGAGCTGAGCAGCACGACGCGACCCGGCACCGCTGCCGAGCTCGCCGTCGTCGCTCGCCGCCGGATCGCCGCGAGGTCATCTCCCCGCAGCGCGCCTAGTTGTAGGTGAGAGTTCTTCAACGGGCTGCTCGGTGGCCGCTCAGCGGCCGCTACTTACGGATGCGTTTGATGACCTCGACGTTGTCGACGATGACCTTGGCCGGCAAGCCGGTCTGGCCTTCGACGAACACACCGAGCTTGATGTCGCTGGTCGACGCGGCGAGTTTCGGCAGCTTGAAGCCCTCGCGCACGGTGATGCCGTCGATCGAAATGCGGCCGAGCGCGTCGTTGCCCTCGCCGAGTTTCTCGAAGCGCAGGCGCACGGTTTGGCCCGCGGCCCACCACGAGCGCGTGCCGAGCGCCTCGACGTCCTCCCAATTCTCTTCGGCCGTCGGCTGGTCCATGCGCAGCACGACCAAGGCTCCGTCGCGACGTCGCGCGATGCCGAACTTCGACTGCACCTGCGTGGTCGTGCCGGTGCGCCGTTCCTTGGTGACGACCAGCCCGACCTTGGCGTTGCAATCGGCCGGCACGGTGATGTCGAACTCGACGGCGACGAATTCCGCCGCCGCGTAGGTTTGCAGCACGCGCGTCGTGCCGTTTTGTTGGAAGGTCCCGTCGATGTGCAACGCGCCGTCGACGACCGAAGCGACCGGACCCGCGGCTTCGTCGGGCTCCCAACCGTTCTTGAGTTGCAGGCGCTCGAACGCGTCGGTCCACACGACCTTGCTCTCGTGCTCGCGGATGCGCTCCATCTGACCGCGCGCGAAGACGCGGTATTCGTCGCTCTCCGGCTTGGAGCGCCGGTCGTCGTTGAGTTCGGCGAATTGCGTGATCGCCTTGTCGCTGTCGCCGCTGCGGTAGGTCACCCAGGCTTGACCGCAACGCGCGAGAGCTTGCGACGGTTCGCGCGCGAGCGCGGCATCGAAGGCGTCGCGCGCCGCGGCGAGATCGCCGAGTTCGATGAAGTTGACGCCGCGCAGCGCGTGGACTTCGGCGCGTGCGGTGTCGATCGACAAAGCGCGTTCGAGATAGCGCTCCGCCGCCGCGTGCGCGCCGGTGCGGTACGAGAGTTCGCCGAGCGCGACGAGCGCGTCCGCGAAATCGAGTTCGCGATCGAGGGCCGCGACCAACTTCTCCTTCGCGCCTTGCACGTCGTCGCGCTGCGCGAGCAAGCGACCGTATTGGTAGAGCGTCCAGGCATCCGTCGGATCGCCGTCGGCCGCCTCTTCGACGTAGCGCAGCGCGTCTTCCGGATAGCCGGTGATCTCCGCGAGCCACGACAGGGCGCGCAAGGCGCGCGCCGCGCGCAGCGGATCCGCGCCCGATGCGCGCAACAGTCCGTCGCGCGCCGCGACCCAGTTCTTCGCTTCGAGTTCGCCGAGCGCGGTCGCGACCAGCAGCTCGAAACCAGCGTCTTGTCCGGCTGCGTTGTCCGCCACCGCTGCGCCCTTGGCGCCCAAACGCGCGGCCGCACGCTTGCCGGCCGCCGCGCGTTGCTCGCTCGGATCGGCCTGCAGCGCCTTGTCGTAACTGAGATAGGCCTCGTCGACCGCGCCCGTCGCCAGCAACGCCGCACCGAGATCGGTGCGGATCGCGGCGCGTTTGCGCGCGTCCTGCGGTTCGCTCGGTTCGTTCTTGAACGCTTCGCGCAGGTGCGCGAGCGCCTCGTCGAAGCGTCCCGCGTCGAGCAGGAAGCGACCGTAGGGCCACTGCACGAACCACGCGCCGCGACCGCCGTTGGCTTCGGCGTCGCGGAAGTGCTGCTCCGCGCTCTCGAACAAGCGCAAGCGCGCTTCGAGTTCGCCCAAGCGCACGTGGACTTCAGGTCGGTGCGGATAGCGCGCGAGCAAACCGCCCGCGCCGTCCGTCCCGACGTACACCTCGTAGGCGCCCTCGAATTCGAAACCCGCCTCGTAGCAGCGCGCGAGACCCAAGTGCGGCGTCGGATCGTCGGCGTCGATCTTGATCGCGAGGCGGTACATCTCTTCGGCGACGGTCAACGCTTCGCGCGCTTCGAGGCGCTGCGCGACGCATTGCTCCGCGAAGGCGAGCAAGGCGGCGTGCCGGCTCGGCCCGATGTCGCCCGCGAAGCTGCGCCGCGTCAGCTGAATGCGGTTCGAAGGCGTGTCGGCGAAAGCGAATTCGGTGACGCGCGCGCGCTCGTAGGGCACGGGCTTTTGGCCCGCGAAACGCTCGGCACCGCCGTCGTCCGGCTTCACTTCGACGAACAGCAAGGCCTCGTTCGCGCGCGAGCGGATGCCGAAGCGATCGGGGTTGCGCAGTTGGCCGAACATCGGCTCGTTCTCACCGAGCCGGATCCAGTCGTAGAGCTTTTTGTAGCCCTCGATGCGCGCCGCGCGTTCTTCGGCGGTCTCGATGATCGCGGCCTTGTCCGTCGCGGCGCCTGCGGCAGCGTTCGCTGCGGCGGAGTTCTCGCCGGACAAGTTGGCGAGCGCGGCCGGATCGGCTCCACCTTCGCCGGCCGTCACGAACAAACCCGGCGCGGGTGTCGGCAAGGCCTCGGCGCGCAGGAACTTGCCGAACAACTTGGCGTCGAAGGCCGGCTCCGGCGGCGGACGCAAGCCGTTCATGCGCGGCAAGGGCGGCGTCTGCAGTTCGAGCGGCGGCAACGGATGCGTGTCGCGCGGCGGTGCGAACACGTCGCGGTCGAAGCTGGCGAGGTCGCGCTTCTCGGGTAGCGACAGCGTCGTGTCCGGCGCGACGTGATGCTCGAACTCGACCGGCGCGCCGCTCTTGTCGCCCGAACGCAGCGGCGCCGCGGACTTGGCGCGCGTCGTGTACATGAGGCCGAGCACCGCGATGGTGCCGAGCAGCACCACATGCTCCTTGCGCAGTTGCATCACTTCGACTCCTCGGCGCGCGCCGTTTCGCCGACGCGGTTGATGTGCGCGACGAGCAGCGTGATTTCCAACTTCACGTCCTCGATGTTCTTGGTGCGCGCCGGATCGACTTCGACTTTCTCCATCTGCAAGGCGCGCGCGCCCTGCGAGACGCGTGCGCCAGTGGAGCGTGGACCCGTGTCCTGCAAGCGTTCGAGCAACGTGGCCAGCGGCAGCGCTGCACCGACGAACTTGATCTCGATCAAAGTCTTCTCGACGTCGTCGAAGGACTTGCCGCTCAACAAACGATTGTCGAGCTTCACGCGGATCGTCTCGATGCGTTGGCAACCCGAAGCGATCGCGGCGTGGACGGTCTGATCGACGGCATCGAGCGCTTCGAGGTAGCGCGCGAGCTCCGCTTCCTTGGTCGGCGCGATCGCGGGCATGCCCAAGTCGCTGGGGAGCGCGAGTCCGGCGCGACCGGCCTTGCGCTTGAGGTCTTCGCGCGTGCGTTCGACGACGTTGAAGTAGCGGCTCGTCGCCGGCACGCCCTTCTCCATGCGGAATTCGGGGCGCGCGACGAACTCGGTTGCGGCGCGCAGCGCGTCGCAGGCGGCGACGAGCGTCGTGTTCTCGGCCGTGGCGCGTTCGAGGTCGAGCGCCGAAAACATCGGCTTCTTCAGCTCGCCGTCGAGGCGCAGCTTGCTCGCGCGTTGCTGCCGCAAATCCGCGCCGAGGGTTCGATCGATCCCCGTCCAGGCGCCGAAGAACACGACCACGCCGAGCCCGACGGTGCTCAGGAAGCGCTTGTTCTCTTGCCAGTAGTTGCTCAGGTCCATCGCGTGTTCCTGGTCACTTCTCCGACGGTGCGTCGGAAGACGCGGAGGCGGACGAGACCGTCGCGTCCGGCTTCGGCGGCGCGAACAGGGTCAGGTCGAGGAAGAACTTGTCGCCCGCAGGACTGGGCTGGTAGGTGAACTCCGCGGCCGGAAAACGCGCGCGCAGCTTGCCGACGTAACTCTCGAGCAGCGCCGCGATCGACTCCGTGCCTTCACGCGCGCGACCGACGACGTGCACGATCGGCCGCTCGCTGCCGCGCGTCACGCGCAGCTGATCGTGGAAGCGCCAGTCGCTCGACAGGCTCTCGACCCAGAAATCGCTGGGCAGGTCGCTCTCGAGTTGCGCGACGAGGCGCGCCGTCTGTTCGCCCGATCCCGCGAGCGCCTGCAGTTGGTGCGCCGCCGCTGCGAGCTCGCCGTTTTGCTTGAGCACTTCGCGGGTCTTGCGATCGGTCTCGAGGCTGCGTCGCTTGCGGCCTTCGAGCGTCGCGACCTCGCTCTTGGCGGTCGTCAGCGAGGCGCTCGTCGCGTAGGCAGCCCAACCGAGGTACGCGACCGCGATCAAGGCCGCAGCGATGGCCCAAATCGTGCCGCCGACGAACTCGCGCCGCGCGCGCACCTTCTTGGCCAGGATCTCGATCGAGTAGGCCTCGGGATCGGAGGCCATCGTCGCCAGCCCGAGCGCGATGACGCTCTCGAGCTTGTATTCCTCGAGCTTTTCCGCGACTTCGGGCGCGAGCGCGCTGGTGTCGACGACGCGGAACGGATCGAACAGATCGACGGGCACGCCCAGGCCTGACGACAAGTATTTCGGCAGCCCCGCGAGCGCCGCGCCGCCGCCGCAGAGCAGCACGCGATCGACGCGCAGGTTCGAGACCTTCACTTGGCTCTTGCAGAACATCACCGTCGACTGGAGCAGCGACAGCAGCTGACCGCCGGCGGCCACGGCTGCGCGGCTGGCCTTCTCTTGATTCGCGTCGCGGTAGCGCGCGCCCGGTTCGAGCGTCGCCAGTTCGATCTTGAGTTGCTCGGCCTTTTGCGGCGACACGCCGAAGCGTTCGGCGATCGCGTCGTCGAACAACTTCGAGCCGCCGGTCAGGTTGCGCGCGAAGAGCAGGTCCGGCCCGCGCACCAAGATGACGTCGAGGTTTTCGTGACCGATGTTGGCGAGCAACACCGTCTCGTCCTCGATCACGCCGTAGCGCCGCCAGGCGTTGTACAGCGCGAGCGCGCAAGGGCTGAAGGAGTCGATCGCGCCGCCGATCGAGGCCAGACCGTCCATGTGCTCTTCGAGCAACGACTCGCGCGCGAGCGCGAGCAACACGACGTCTTCGTCCTCGATCTCCGGCAAGGCGGGCAGCAAGTTGAAGTCGCTGGCCACCGCCGCGCCCGACGTGCCGCCGACTTCCTCGACCTCGAAGCGCATCAGCTTGCGCAACTGCCAATCGGGAACGCGCGGCACGCGCGTGTAGCGGATGTTGACGTCGCGGCCGGTCAGTCCGACGCGCGTGACGCCCAGCTTGAAGGGCACCGAACCGGCGGCCCAGGCTTGCGCGATCGCGCCCGAACCGTGCGGCACGACGCAAAAATCGCTGACTTGGAAGGTGTTGCCCTTGTAGGTGCCGCGCACGAACTTGTTGGTGCGCTGACCGATGTCGACGCCGGTGACCGTGCGTGCCATCTAGCGCACTCCGTTGTTCGCGCCGGCGGCGGGCGTCAGGTGGGATTCGAGGTAGCTGCGCACGCGTTGCGCGAGCTGTGTGCTGTGCGTCGCTTCGAGCGAGCGCGCGATCGAATCGAGCCGCGCGCGTTCGACGCGATCGAGGTCGGCTTCGAGCGTGCCGAGGTCCGTTTGGATCTCCGTGATCAACTCGCGCGCGCCGGCTTCGACCTCGCTGCCCTTGAAGCGCGCGGCGATCGACTCGGCGTTGTGGCGACAGCGGCGGAACAGATCGACGAGGCGGAAGAAGCGCGCGCGTTCGACTTCCTTGCGCAGCACGCGCACCTCGGCCAAGCCACGCTCGGCGAGCCGCGCGCGCGTCGCTTCGGCCTCGGCGAGCAAGGCGGGATCGAAGGGCAATTCGTCGCGCAGCTTGCCCCAGGCGGCGGCGCTCACTCCGAGCTCGTTGCGCTTCTCGGCGTCGCGCGCGTCGCGCGCCAAGGTCTGGGCCTCGTCGCGCTCGGTGCGGAACACCAACTGCACCAAGGCGATCGTCTCCGTCGCGAACGGAATGTCGACGCGCAAGCCGCCGTCTTCCGGGCGCGCGCGCAACAGCGCGGGCTCGTTCCAGCGCAGACGCACGAGGTCCTTGCCCGTCCCCACGATCAAACTCGTCGCGCCCTCGCGCGTGAACTCGCCCGCGTGCGAGCGGTAGCCGCCCGCGCCGGTGGTCGCGACGCCGCCCTTGAGCAACGGCTCGTCGACGCGCAGCGACAGCGTGCGCCCGGCGCCGCTGTCCAAACCGAGTTCGAAGCCGAGATCACGCTTCTCCAAGCGGATTTCAGCTCGTTCCGAGCGCGCGCCGTCGCCACGACGCACGTGCAGGTCGCTGAACAACGTGCGGTCGATCTTGAACAGCGCCGCGCCCGTCGCGGGCGAGCCGATGCGCGCGAGCTGGAATTCGTCGTGGACTTCCGCGCCCTGGGCTTCGCCGCCCGGGCACAAGGCGACGTCGTCGACGTCGACCGTTCCGCCGTCCGCAGCGTTCGAGCGCGCGAGCACGACGACGCGGGCCGCGTCGAATCCGGGTGGAATCGCCAGCGACAGTTCGACCAGCTCGAAGCCGTTCGACGCGCTCAGCGCCTTGCCCCAGGCGATCGAGCGCGCCGAAGCACCGCTGGTCGCTTCGAACTCGACTCCGAGGCGAGCATCGACGGCGCCCTCGACCTGCAACCACGCGCGCGCCGTCAACGTGCGCACGGAAACAGGGCGTACGGCTCCGGAACGCGCTAGCGCCCAGTCTTCGTTCGCGAGCACCACGCCAAGGCCGCTGTCGCCGCTGCGCCGTGAACCGGCTTCGATGTTGAAGGCCGCCGGCGCGGCTGCGTCGGCTTCCCAATCGGCGGCGTTGCCTTCGAACGAATAGCCGCTCGCCAACAAGTTGCCTTCGACGGGCTCGACAGTGCGCGCGACCTTGCCGCCCTCGGCGCTCTTCGCGCGCGATAGCCACCACCAAGCGCCGCCGCCCGCTCCGCCCAAGGCGACGACGGCCACGACGAGGCCGACCTTCGAGCGCTTGCCGGCGCGGCGCATCGTGTCGGCGCTGACGGTGTGTACGGCGTCGACGGCGACCGGCGCGGCCGATGGTGCGGCGAACTCGAGGGCCGGCGCGCGCGGCACATCGCCGAGCGTGGTGTCGATCAGCACGACCTTGATGTTGCCGAGCGTGACCTCGTCACCGTGGGCGAGCTTGTGTTCG
>CAYHRR010000133.1:0-8297 GCA_964358875.1 uncultured Planctomycetaceae bacterium
ATCGAGGTGCGGCCGCAATCCGTGCGTGCCGGCCTTGGCGCGAACGGATTGTGGAATCGGCTGGCCGTACACGTTGCACAGCAGCGCCGTCACGACGCCGCCGACCACGCCGACGGGCGCGAAATAGCTCAACGCTTGCTTCCACGAACGCACGTAGAAGAGCGCGAGCACTCCGACGAGCAACACCGCTTCGGGACGCACGGTGCAATCGAGCGCGGCCAGCAGTCCGGCGAGCGCGAGCCGGCCTGCGTTCGCTGCGCACACTGCTCCGAGTGCGAGCGCGACGAACAGCGGCGGCTCCATGCCGCCGACGCTGATGCGGCCGACCTCGGGAATCGCGGCGAAGGCCAGCACGGCCAGCGTCGCGGCCAGCGGACGACCGCGCATCAGCTGCGTCAGCATCCACGCGATCGCGGCGTCGCACACGATGTTGATCGTCAGCGAGGCGTGCACGACGCCGGCTCCCAACGCGCAACAACTCGCGAGCAGCACCGCATAGCCCGGCGCCGTCGTGCCGAGCACCGGCTCCCAGGCTGCGCCCGGGTTGAACACCATGCCGTGCCCCGCGGCGAGGTTTTGCGCGTAGCGGTAGGTGATGAACGCGTCGTCGTAGATGTGGAACGAGAACACCATGAACAGGCGACACAGCACGACGGCGAGCACGAGCACGCCGCGCGCCTTCGCGCTCAGCTCCTCGTCGTCGCGCACGTCGGCGCGATGCGCGGCGCTCACGGACGTGCCCCGCTCGACGCACGGACGGCGACGAAAGCGGACGCTGCACGCACGAAGGCGAGGGCAGCGCGCAGGGCGCGGGGCGGGGAAGCGAGCTGTGTCATCCTGGCAAGGCGCGTGCGGCGAGGCACGCTCACGAACGGGGGCGGAGATCCTGTCTCAGCGCGCCGCAGGTTTCCATGCCGCGCCGCGCCACGGGGCTGATTTCCGCTGACCGTGATCGGCCGTGCGGCCCTCGAAAACCGAGCCCGCGCCCGTTTCGAGGTGCCGGCTGCATCGAGAACCGCGGCGCAGCGCCTCAGTCGATCGATTGCAAGCGCACGTCGACTTCGAGCAGCTGCGTCCCGCGTCGCACGCCCAGCCGCACGACATCCCCGACCGAACGTGCGTCGAGGGCGTCGAACAAATTTTCCTCCGCCTGCACAGGCGTGCCGTCGATCGACACGATCACGTCGAGCGTGACTTCGCCGGTGCGCTGCGCCACCAAGCTCTGCAGTCCCGCATGCTCCGCGGCTCCGCCCGGTGCGACGCGCGCGATGCCGATGCCGCCGATTCCCAGACGCGCGGAACGCTCGGCGTCGAGCAACACGATGCCGAGTCCCGGCCGCGCGACGCTGCCGCGTTCGATCAACTCGGGGACGACGCGGCGCACGACGTCCGCCGGCACGGCGAATCCGATTCCGGCGTAGGCGCCCGAAGGACTGACGATGGCCGTGTTCATGCCGATCAAGCGGCCGCTCGAATCGAGCAGCGGACCACCGGAGTTTCCGGGATTGATCGCTGCGTCGGTTTGGATGACTCCGCCGATGCGATGTTGCGTCGTCGAACGGATCTCGCGCTTCAAGCCGCTGATCACGCCCGTGGTCAGGGTCTGATCGAGGCCGAACGGATTGCCGATCGCGTACACGCGTTGGCCGACGAGCAGGTTCGAGCTCGTACCGACCTGCAGCGGTTGCGGCGCTTGGCGCGGCTTTTCGACGAGCTTGAGCACGGCGATGTCGTGGTTCGGCGACTGGCCGACGACCAGGGCTTCGAGCGGCTTGTCCTCGCCGACAAAGGTCACGAACACCTTGCGGTCGGCGTTCTGGCGCTCCGCGATCACGTGGTAGTTCGTGACCACGTGCCCGGCGTCGTCCCACACGAAGCCGGTGCCGGTGCCGAGCGGGATCTCGACCGGATCGCGGCGCCGCGAGGCGAACACGGCGACGTTGGCGATGTGGACGACGGCGGGCGACGAGCGCCGGAACAGCTCGACGGTCGCCAGTTCGTCGGCGCCGAGATCGGTGCGCACCACGGTCGGCGCGCCGGCGAGCTCCGCGTGCGGTGAGACAGCAGTGCGCCAACCGAGGGCCGCGCTCAGCGCCAACGCGAGCCCGCAGGCGACGGTGCGCGACCAGAGCCTGGATCGAGAGGGACGGACCGCCTGGACGTCGATGATGCGCATGGTGGAGCGGCGATACGCAGCACCGGCGCGGATGTTGGCGAGCGTCGCTCACGGCCTTGCGCGCGGTGCGCGCGCCGCTCAGTCGCCTTCGAGCGCGCTGCGGCACTTCTGGACGAGCTGCTCGGACTCGCGCTGCGCTTCCGCGCACAGTTCCTTCCAGCGCTCGGCTCCTCCGTCGCGCAGGGCCTGCAACTTGGTCGCGGCGCGCTCGCGTTGCGCGCGCAATTCAGCGACCAACTTTTCGCGCCCGGCAGCTCCCTTCGTCTCGGCCTCGCTCGCGAACTGCTCGAGCTTCGCGCTCAAGCGTTCGAGCTGCAGATCCAACTTGCTCTGCGCGTCGTCCTTCGTGCCGGGCGTGAGATCGCCGAGCTTCTCCCAGGCCTGTTCCGCCTTGTCGCGCAATTGCGCCGCTCCGTGCTCGGCCTTCTGCTCGAGCTCACGCGCGCCGCTCTGCGCCTTGTCGCAAGCGCACACACCCATCGCGATCACCGCCGCCGTCAAGATCCTGCGCATCGTCGTCTCCTCGCTTGGTTTCGTCGGAGCGATATTGTGGGCCGCCCTGCGCGCGTGTCCACGGTCGCGAGGTGTCCATGCTGCTGTTGATCGACAACTACGATTCGTTCACCTGGAATCTGCAGCACGCGCTCGCAGCGTCCGGTACCGAGGTGCACGTCGTGCGCAACGACGCGTGGACGGTCGAGCGCGTACTCGCCGCCGGAGCGAACGGCATCGTGTTGAGCCCCGGTCCCGGCCGACCGCACGACGCGGGAGTGTGCGCGCAAGTGTTGCAGCATGCGCCCGCACATCTGCCGATCCTCGGTGTGTGCTTGGGCCATCAAGCCCTCGTCGAAAGTTGCGGCGGCGCGCTGGAACTCGATCCCCAGCCCGTGCACGGTCGCGCGTCCGCCGTCTATCACGACGGCCAGGCGCTGTTTGCCGCGCTGCCCAATCCGTTCGATGCCGGTCGCTACCACTCGCTGCGCGCGGTGCGCGCGGCGCTGCCGCCGGAATTGATCGAGTGTGCGTGGACCGAGTCCGGCGTCGTCATGGCGGTGCGCCATGCGACGCGCCCGCGCTTCGGCGTGCAGTTCCATCCCGAGTCGATCCTCACACCGCAGGGCGAGCGCTTGCTCGAGCGTTTCCTCACGCTGTGCGGTGAAGCAGCGCTGCCGCGGCGCCTGCCGTTGTTGCGCGAGCGCGCAACGCCGAGCGGCCCGCTCAGGCTCGACCCGCCTCGCGTTCGATAGACTCCCGCGTCGCCATGGCGGATTTCAGTCTCAACAGCGAGCCGGTGAAGTACGCGCTGATCGCGTTGGCCACGCCGATTTGGCTGCCGTTCCTGCGCGCCTTGTGGAAAGAGCTCAACGATTCGCTGCGCGACGAAGGCGGCGTGCTCGGCATGCCGCCGAGCAAGAAGGAGCTCGCGAAGATGGACCGCGAACTCGGCGCGCACGAGAACACGATGTTGAGCGTGACATGGGCTGAGCACAGCGCCGCCAACGAGCGCCGACGCGCGAATCCCGGCGCGCGCGCGAGCGGTGCGCGGTCCGTACGACGCGGACGCGGCCTGCGCTGATTCACGGATACACGAACACGCGCAACGCGTTCGACAGCGCGCTGCCGTAGGGATCGCCCTGGTCCTCGTACCAGACTTGGAAGTACAGGGTCTGACCGATCCAGGCCGCATCGAGCGCGATCGGGCGTTCCGCATAGCCGAAGGAGTCCGTCTTGAAGCGCGGCGTGCGCACGAACGGTGGACGCACGCGCAAGCGCCCGCCTTGGAACGGCATGTTGATCGTCGCGAAGCCTTGGAAGATCGATGACCACGCGTTCGCCAGCGCGTTCTCGAGCCCGACTTTCAAGCTCTGCTCGGCGACACTTGGAAATCCGCTCCAACGCATCGTGGCCGCGCTGCCTTGCGAGTTGAGCTTCGGCGTGCCGAACGGAATCGGATGCAGCAGCATCTCGAAGCGTGCTGCGAACGCTTCATGTGCCGCGGTGACGTTCCACTGCGACTGGAATGCGCCGGGCGTCGTCGGAAGATCGGCGCCGGCCGTCGTGCCGGCGAAGAACACCGCGCCGACGCTGTCGAGCGCGAGGGCCGCGACGTGCTCGGGATTGCGCCCTCCGAAATACGTCGAGTACGACGCGCTGTGCAGATCGCTCGCCAGGCGCGCGACGAAAGCGTCGGAGGTCGGATTGCCCGACAATGCGTTCGCGTCGCGATCGTAGGCGCCGGGCGTCGTCGGAAAATCCGTGCTCCAGGTCTCGCCCGCAATCACGAGCGCGCCTTGCGCATCGAAGGCGAGCGCTGTGACGAGATCGTCGCCGTTCCCGCCGTAGTAGGTCGAGTGCACGAGGCGCCGGCCGTCGCCGGTCAGTGCCGTCACGAAGCCCTCGCCGCCGCCGGTGAAGCGTCGATCGAAGGCCGCCGCGTCGAGCGGAACATCGTCGCCTGCCGCGTGACCGACGCAGTAGCTCGCACCGCTCGCGGCTACGGCGAGCGCGAGAATCGAGCGCGTGCTCGCTGCGCCGAAGAAGGTCGAGCTCAACAAGTTCGCGCCCGACGCGTCGAGGCGCGCGACGAAGGGCTCGTCCGGTCCTTGAAACGTCGCGTCGAAGGCACCGGCCGTCAGCGGAAACAGCGCGTTGTAGGTCGTGCCGCTCACCGCGACGTCGCCGTTGGAGGCCAGCGCGACATGCTCGGCGAAATCGTCGCCCGGTGAACCGAGCAAGGTCGACCAACGCACGCTCGCTCCATCGGAAGCGAGCTTCGCGACGAACGCGTCGCCGTAGAACGGACCGCCGTTGTAGCTCGTGTCGTAAGCGCCGACGGTCAACGGAACTCCCGCGCCGCGCGTCGCTCCGACCACGACGACATCGTCGTTCGCGGCAAGCGCCAAAGCGCCGAAGTGCTCGAGCCCGGCGCCTCCGAAATAGCTCCCCCACTCGAGCGCCGAGCCGTCGGCGGCGAGTCGCGCGACAAAGACGTCCTGGGTTCCGCCGAGTTGCGTGTCGAAGGCGCCGACGGTCGTCGGGCAATCGCTCGACTTGGTTTCGCCTGCGACGACGATCGCGCCGTTCGCGGTGACGGCCAAGCCGCGGATCACATCGTCGTTCGCGCCGCCGAAGAAGGTCGACCACTCGAGTTGCGCGCCGTCGGGCGAGAAGCAAGCGACGTAGGAGTCGAGTCCGCCCGAATAGCCGTTGTCGTAGGCGCCGATCGTCCACGGAAAATCGACCGACTGCGTCATGCCGGCGACGACCAGCTTGCCGCCGGGCGCCAGCGCCGCCGCCTCGCCGGTCTGGTCCGAACCGCCACCGAGATAACTGGCCCAACGCACCGCCGGGTCGATCGTCGCCGCGAGGAAGCGCTCGCGCTCGGGCGCCTCGAAGCCGAAATGCAGCGCGTCGATCCGGCGAAAACGCACAGCGAGCGGCGCGTCACCTTGCCACGCGATCGGAGCGCTTTGGCGCACGGCGCCGAGCGCGGTCTCGATCACCAAGCCGCCTTGCGCGTCGATCCACAAATCCTCGTGACCCTCGCAGCGCACCGCGACGTCTTCCAAGCGCGCGCCCGGCGCCAGCTCGAGGTCGTACTCGAGCGCGCCCGCGCTCTCGCGCACCACGAGATCGATTCCGCGCGCGACATCGACGCAGCGCACGCGCCGCCACAGCGTGTCGGTCGAGCACGCGTGCGCGCCGCGCACGTGCGATCGCCGCTCGCACACAGCGTCTTCGCCGCGCGCATCCAACGGCCGCGCCGCGTCGAGCAACTGCGCTGCGTCGCGCGCTGATGCGTCATCGAAGACCCAGCGCAAGGCCACGGACTGTTCGGCAGCGCGCGCGCTCCACACCAACGCGTCGCGCGTGATCCACAAGTCGAGTCCGCTCGCCGCTGCATGGAAGTTCACCGCCATCGGCCAGCGGCCGGTGTTGGGCTCGAAGGCCGAGCGCGGCGCGGCTTGAACACCGAAAACCGGGAGCGCGAGCCAACCGATCGAGGCAGCGACGACGACGCGCATGGGCCGCGATTCTACGCGCGCGCCCGAAGTCGGATCCCCCACTCGCACATGGCGCGAGCCGTGCGCCGCGGGCAAGATCTCCGCTCGCCTGCCGTCGCAAGCCGGGCCGAGGAGCCGATCGATGCCGAACCGCCGTGAGCTTCTGGAGATGTTGAGCTATCCCGCCGTCGCCGCCTTGGCGCCGTCCTGCCTCGCTCCTGAGCCTGCGGCGCGCGCGACGGCGGCCTTCCGCGCGGCGGGCGACTTGACTGCGGAAGAAGCCGCGCAGCGCGAGGACCTGTGGTTCGGGGTGCAGCAGGCCTTCACGGTCGACCGCAGTCAGATCAACCTCAACAACGGCGGCGTGAGTCCTGCCCCCGCCGTCGTTCAGCACGCGCACAAGGAGCGGCTCGATTTCTCCAACGAGAACAGCACGCGCAATCTGTGGGAGATCCTCGAGCCGCAGAAGGAGAACGTGCGCGCGGCGCTGGCGCGCTTCTTCGGCAGCGACACGGAGGAGATCGCGATCACGCGCAATGCCTCGGAGAGCTTGGAGAACTGCCTGTTCGGCTTCGACCTGCAGCGCGGCGACGAAGTGTTGACGACCGACCAGGACTATCCGCGCATGTTGACGACGCTCGAGCAGCGCGTGCGGCGCGACGGCATCGTCATCGAGAAGATCCGCGTGCCGGTGCCGTGCGAAGACCACGACGAAATCGTGCGGCGCTTCGAAGCGGCCTTCACGCCGCGCACCAAGCTCGTGTTGATGTGCCACGTGATCAACATCACCGGCCAGATCATGCCGGTGAAGCGCATCGTCGCGCTCGCTCGCGCGCGCGGCGTGCCCGTGATCGTCGACGGCGCACACGCCTTCGCGCACCTGGTCTTCGAGCGCGACGACCTCGACTGCGATTTCTACGGCACGAGCCTGCACAAGTGGCTCTTCGCGCCGCACGGCACCGGGCTGCTCTACGTGCGCCGCGAACGCATCAAGGAACTGTGGCCGCTGATGGCCGCGCCGCCGACGCTCGACCTCGACATCCGCAAGTTCGAAGAGATCGGCACGCATCCGGCGGCGCAGATCTTGTCGATCGGCGAAGCGCTGGCCTTCCACCTCGGCATCGGTCCCGAGCGCAAGGCGGCGCGCATGCGCTACCTGCGCGATCGTTGGGCGCTGCGCTTGGCGAAACACGAGCGCGTGCGCCTCAACACGAGCTTGAAGCCGGAGTACTCCGGCGGTGTCGCGAACTTCCGCATCGAAGGCGTCGACATGAACAAGCTGCGCGCGCACCTGTGGAACAAGCACAAGATCTGGACCACCTACATCGGCCCGCCGTTGCCCGCCGAATGCGAAGGCCTGCGCATCACGCCGAGCGTGTACACGACGCTCGACGAGTTGGAGCGCTTCTGCGAGGCCGTCGAAGACGTGCTCGCCAAGGGCTTGCCGGCATGAGCCGCGCGCGTTGGATCGGCGCGGGCTTCCTCGGCGTGCTGTGCGCATGCATCGCGTCCTCCGACGCGCGCCGCACGATCTTGAGCGCGCGCGCACCCGCGCCGATCGGTCCGTACTCGCAGGCCGTGCAGGTCGGCGACACCTTGTACGCGGCCGGCCAAATCGGGCTCGAAGCGCAGAGCAGCGCGCTGGTCGCGGGCGGCATCCAGGCCGAAACACGCCAAGCGCTGCGCAATCTCGACGCGGTGCTCGACGAAGCGGGCTTCCGCCTTGCCGACATCGTGCAGACCCAGGTGTACCTCGCCGATCTCGCCGAGTTCGCGGCGATGAACGAGGTCTACGCCGAGTTCTTCCGCGACGCGCCGCCCGCGCGCGCCACGGTCGGCGTCGCAGCGTTGCCGAAGGGCGCGCGCGTCGAGATCGCCGTGGTCGCGGTTCGCGCACGGTGAACATCGGCGTCGACTACTGGCCGGCGACCACGCACGCACCCGGAATCGGGCGCTATGTGCGCGAGTTGGTGCGCGCGCTCGCCGCGCTGCACGAACCGCCCGAGTTGCGCCTGCTCGACGTCGGCCCGGGCGCGCGCGCGATCGACGAGAAGCTGCTCGGCCTAGCGTCGTCGAACGCGCGCCGACTCAAGGCCAAAGTGCCGCGCCGCGCGCTC
>CAYHRR010000133.1:8307-8675 GCA_964358875.1 uncultured Planctomycetaceae bacterium
CTCGACTTCGCGGCGGCGTGCGGGCTCGGCGCAGATCGCCTGCTCGGCGGATGTGAGCTGTTCCACGGCGTGTTCGCAGGCCGGCCGCGCGTGTCGCGCGCGCTGCGAACGATCGCGGTGGCGGAACTGCCGGAGCGCGGCGAGGTGCTGCGCGACTACGACGGCGTGCTTGTCTTCAGTTCGTTCGCGGCCGAGGAGCTCGTACGGCGCTGCGGCGTCGAGCGCGAGCGCATCCACGTCGTGCCCGTCGGTTGCGAGCATTGGAAGCGCGAGCTCGCCGTCGCGCCCGCGCGCGACGATCCGCCGACGGTGCTCGTGCTCGGTCGCGTCGATCACCGCCGCGCTCCGGTCGAGATCCTCGCCGCCTG
>CAYHRR010000134.1:0-8613 GCA_964358875.1 uncultured Planctomycetaceae bacterium
CGTGAAAGAGCGCGCAGGTCGAGATCATGCCCCACACGACGAGCTGCATGCCGCTCGTGCCGAGCGACGGCGCGAAACGCTCGAGCAACAGGCCGCACAGCCACAGCGCGGCGAACAGCGCGAACGGCACGAGCGCGTCGAAGCGATCGAGGAAGCGCAACTCGGGGAAGCGCATCAAGTCGCGCACGCGCTCGCGCCGCGTGGCGAAGTTGGCCTCGGCGGTGATCCAACCGACGTGGCTCCACCAAAAGCCGCGTTGGCGCGGCGAGTGCGGGTCTTCGACCGTGTCGGATTTGACGTGGTGTTGGCGATGGTGAGCGGCCCACCACAACGGGCCGCGCTGCACGGCGCTGTTGCCGACGACGGCGAACACGAACTGCATCGCGCGGCTCGTGCGGAAGGCGCGGTGCGAGAAATAGCGGTGGTAGAAGGCCGTGATCGCGAACATGCGCACCAGGTACAGCGCGAGGGCGACCGCGCACGCGGTAGGGCTCCAGCCGACCCACACGACGCCGAGGCAGGCGACGTGCAACAAGGCGAACGGAACGATGCGCGCCCAGTCGACGCGCCGCGACCGGCCGCGCGGAGCGTCGTCGATGCCGGCCCAAGAGTCGAACCAACGATGAACGGCGAGCAGGGCCGTGCGCCGCGTGCTCGGCGGCGAAGCGGGTCGAAGGTCCTTCGATGCGCTGTTCGCAGGCACGAGCAGCGGCGTCGATCGCAGGGCCTCGCGCCGCGCTGAACGTCGGCGCGCAGGCCGCCGTCCGAGATCGCGCGGTGCGCTCGCTTCGTTCGCAGATTGGTGGTTCATCAAGTTGTCCGTCGCAGATAGACCGGGCCGAGGTCGCGCTCGTGCCGCGCGGCGTGTTCGAACGTCGTCGTCGCCGCGCACACACGCTGTCCGCGCGCCCCTCCTGCGAGGGGCCGTGACGCGGACGAACGCTGTCGACATCGCGGGCGAGCTCGCGGCGCCGAGCCCACCTCACGGGTGCGACGGCGACGAAGGCGCGCAGCCGGACCGACACCAAGTGCGAGAGCAAGTCGTTCGACCGGCGCGGGAAACGCCGTTGTCCGACACCGCTCGCGCGGCCGCGGTTCCATGCAACGACCGTGAAGCGCGCGCCCTGTCGAGCGTTGAAATCCTCGTTCGAGGAACCGACGGCCTACAGCGCCAACGCGAGACCGTGGAAAGGGCCGAGCGGTGCAGTGCCCGCGCAAGCGGGCCGGAACGCGAGCGACGGTACGACAGCCCTCGCCGTCCTCACCCGTCAAAACGCGAAGAAGTTCCGGCCAATGTGCTCGCGATCACGGAGCACCTGAGCGATGCGAAGCCTCGCAGGGCGCAGCGCGAAGAAGCTAGTCACGCACAGGTCCCGCGAGCAGTTCGTGGAGCTCGCGGAAGTCGTGGACGCGCGCGAAGGGCGGGAGCTCCGCCGAAGGTGTCGGCCATGCACCGGCACCGCCGAGCACCAAGCGCACTTCACGCTGCGCGCAGGCGCGCCCGAGTTGTTCGGCCTGGAGACGCAAGCCCACGCCGTCCCGGAGTTCCGCCGCCGCCGACATCGCGAGCATCTTGCAACGCCCCTGATCGAGGCACGCCGTGAGCTCGGTGATCGGTAGCCCGCGCCCTCCCCAGACCACGCTCCAACCGGCTTCGCGGAAGCACAGTTCCGCGAGCTGCAGCCCGAGTCGGTGGTCGTCGCCTTGGGCGCTCGCGGCGAGCACGGCCGGCGCGCCGAGCGGAACGGCGAGCGACTCGGCGCAGCGCGCGAGCCCGCGGTTCAAGCGCTCGTTCGCCATTTGAAGGGTCACGGTCGTGTTCGCGCCGTTCCCCCAACGT
The DNA here is from genome assembly GCA_964358875.1 of uncultured Planctomycetaceae bacterium. Classification (GTDB taxonomy): domain Bacteria; phylum Planctomycetota; class UBA1135; order UBA1135; genus CAYHRR01. Next base: position 1,841 of record CAYHRR010000134.1, read on the forward strand.
CGCCCTAGTTCGGCCAGCAGCGCGCCGAGTTGGTCCGCGACGCGCCACCAGGTGCCCTGGCGCGAGCGTTCGAGCAGCAGGGCGCTGTGAATCTCGTAGGGATCGCAGTCGCCGACAAGCCGACGCGTCCACGACTCGAGCTGCACGACTTCGGGCGCGCCGGCCGAAGCCTGCGCGCGCCGAAAACGCTCGACGTCGGCGCGAGCGAAGCGCCGATGTCTTCCGGCCGTGCGCAGGCACGTGAGCAGGCCCGAATCGGCCCAGCGCTTGACGCTGCTCGGCCCGACGCTGAGCTCGCGCGCCACGTCGGCACTCGTCATCAATTCGTCCATAACGGCCGAGATCATGGCGCGCGGTGGGCTTGACGCGGCGCTAAATCGGCTCCGAGTGCTCAAAAATCGTCCACGCATCTACGGGGCAGACCACCGCGTCTGACTTGCTCGGGCGCGACGGCGGCGCGGCGGCGTGGCCTGTCGGTTCGTCATCAGCCCGGCGCGCGACCTCGGCTAGGTCGGCGGACTCGGGCGCCACGCGAAGCTCACGCGCACCTTTCGATGCGCGTGAGCTGGGCCGCGTGGCCCGCAAGACACTTGGAGAGAGGCCACCTGGACGGGCTCAAACTCAATGGTGCTCAATCGTGGCGCGAATCGCCGGTCCAAGCTGCCGCTGAGGAGCAACGTGGCACAGCATGGCGCGCCTCTCCACTGACATTTCCGTCACCATTCGGATTCCCCCACGACTCCATGAGCGATTCCTGGTCGAAGCTGCAGCGCGAGGTCGTCGCTTGCTCCGCGTGCCCGCGCCTGGCCCGCTGGCGCGTCGAAGCCGGCGCCAACGCGCCCCGCGCACACCGCGGCGCCTCCTACTGGTCGCGCCCCGTGCCGAGCTTCGGCGATCAGCGCGCACAACTGTTGATCTTGGGACTCGCGCCGGGCGCGCACGGGGCCAACCGCACGGGTCGACCGTTCACGGGCGACGGTGCCGGGCCGTTCCTCTACGGAGCGCTGCACCGCGCCGGCTTCGCGAGCGCAGCCGTTTCGACGTCGCGCGAAGACGGGCTCGAGCTGCTCGACGCGCGCATCACCAACGCGGTGCGCTGTGTGCCTCCGGCGAATCAGCCGACGCCGGCGGAAGTCGAGCGCTGTTTTCCGTTCCTTCGGCGCGAGATCGAGCTCGCTCGCGACGTGCGCGTCGTGCTGTGCCTCGGCGGCCTGGCCTGGAAGGCGGCGCTGCGCTTCTTGCGCGAGAGTGAATTCGCTGTGCCGCGTCCGGCGCCGAAATTCGGCCACGGCGCGGAGTGCCGGGTCGCCGGCGCACCGCTGCTGCTCGGCGCGTTCCATCCGAGTCAACTCAACACACGCACGGGACGGCTGACGGCGCCGATGTTCGATGCCGTGCTGAAGCGCGCGCGGCGCGAGCTCGATGCGCTGCGGAGTGCGTGAGGATCCACGCGCCGCTGAGTTCGCGGATTCGTTCGCTCGACGGCGCGCGTAGTGCTCGCGTAGGCACGTTGTTCGCCGGCGCGAGCGCGCGACGACATCCGTGAAGCTGCGTTCCGGCGCCGCATGAAACGGGCGATGACGACGCGCGCCATGTGTCGCTGCGGGCGGTGGCGAGCAACCTCGCGCGCGCAAGAACGCTCACGGCCTTCCACAGCTGCGTCGAGCGCGCGCTGGACGTCGTGAGCTATCGTGCGCGCGACATGGCCTCGATCGTGCTTGCGACTCTCAACGCGAAGTGGATTCACGCTTCGTTCGGTTTGCGCTGCTTGCTGGCGAACTTGGGTGAACTGCGCGGCGACGCGGTGCTCGTCGAGGGCACGCTCGCGGACCGCACGCTCGAATTCGCCGAGCGCATCCTCGCGCACCGGCCGCGCATCGTGGGCCTGGGCGTGTACGTGTGGAACGCGCACGAAAGCGAGCTGCTCGTCTCCGCGCTCAAACGCATCGCGCCGAAAGTCGTCGTCGTGCTCGGCGGGCCTGAAGTCAGTCACGAAACCGACACGCAGCGCATCACGGCGCTCGCCGACTACGTGGTCTGCGGCGAAGGCGAGCTCGCGTTCGTCGAGCTGTGCCGCGAAGTGCTCGCCGGTCGCGCGCCGACGGAACGCGTCGTCTCTGCGACGTTGCCGCAACTCGCAGCGCTGGTTTCGCCGTACTCGGAATACGGCGACGAGGACGTGCGCCACCGCGTGGTGTACGTCGAGTCGTCGCGCGGCTGCCCCTACTCCTGCGAGTTCTGCCTTTCGGCGCTCGACGAAAAAGTGCGCGAATTCCCGCTCGTTCCGTTCCTCGCGGACATGGACGCACTGCTCGCGCGCGGCTTGCTCGCCTTCAAATTCGTCGACCGCACCTTCAACCTCTCGATCGCGACGAGCACCGCGATCCTCGAGTTCTTCCTCGCGCGCGTTCGACCGGGGCTGTTCCTGCACTTCGAGATGATCCCCGATCGTCTGCCGGAGCCGTTGCGCGCGCTCTTGGCGCGTTTTCCGGCCGGAATGGTGCAACTCGAGGTCGGCATCCAGAGCTTCGACGACGCCGTGACGGCGCGCATCTCGCGTGTTCAGAACACCGCCAAGCTCGAGGCGAATCTGCGCTTCCTGCGCGAGCACACCGGTGTGCACTTGCACACCGACTTGATCGCGGGCTTGCCCGGCGAGGATCTTGCGAGCTTCGCGCGCGGCTTCGATCGACTCGTCGCGCTGCGACCGCACGAGATCCAAGTCGGAATCCTCAAGCGCCTGCGCGGTGCGCCGATCGCGCGCCACGATTCCGAGCACGGCATGGTCTACGCGGAGCATCCTCCGTACGAGGTGTTGGCGACGCGCGTGCTCTCGTTCGGCGAACTCCAGTCCGTGCGTCGCTTCGCGCGCGTGTGGGATCTCGTCGGCAACAGCGGCAATTTCGAACGCAGCGCGCCGCTGCTTTGGAGCACGGGATCGGCCTACGCCGGCGTGGCGGCGTTCAGCGAAGCGCTCCACGCTCGCGAAGGCGCGTTGCACGGCATCGCGCTCGACCGACTCGCCGAAGCGTTGTTCGAGCACTTGCTCGCGCGCGGCTGTCCGCGCGAAGTCGTCGGCCGCGAATTGTTCGCCGACTATCAACGCACGCGCGCCGAGCACTGGCCCGAGTTCTTGCGCGACTTCGCCGGCGACGCGCCGCGCCGCGTGAAATCGGCGCGTTCGCCGAGCAAAACGGGCGCGCGTCAACGTCGCGTGCATTGAGCAACGCGCACGCGTCACTCCACCGTCGCGTCGGCGCCCGCTTCGTCCTGCTCCGCGCGCTTCACAGGCGTGTAGTTGAAAAGGTCCGCGAAACCGTAAGTGCCCGTCGCGGCGGCGTTCACCGCGTTCAGCACCTTCTTCATCGCCTTCGGCGTCAAACGCCGGCCCTTGACCGCGCGCGCGACCATCTTGTGCGTCAGTTGCTCCGTCGAAGCGCGCACGAGGTCGTGGGATCCGAGTTCATGCTTCGCCAGCAAAGCGGCGAGCGGTTGCACGCCGAGGTCGCGTTCCTTGTCCATCGTGCGGACGAGGGTAGCGCGTTGCTCGGATCGCGGCTCGGCTTCGTCGCGACAGTTCACGGCAACTCGCGCACTTCGACGTCCTTGAAGCGCACGACCGAGCCGTCGTTGTGCTGCTGGAACGCGAAATGCCCGCGCGCGTGCTTGCGTTCGCGGTCGACGAAGTCGTTCACGACGACGTCGTTGATGCGCACGGTGATGTGCACGCCGTCGGCTTCGTCGCGGCAGGTGATGTGTTGCGTGAACCACGCGTCGGGCGCGATGAACTGCGTCTTGAGCGGCGCGAGGTTGTAGAGCGAGCCCGACTTCACCGGATCGCCGTGCGTGCTGTTGACCTGCGCTTCGTAACCGTCGGGCCAACCGGGGCCGAAGGCGGCGCGGAAGTACATGCCCGAGTTGCCTTCGTGGTTGATGCGCACGCGCGCGCGAAATTCGAAGTTCACGTAGTCGCCGCGCGGACTGAAGAGGTGGCTCACCGGCCCGCTGCCGACGATCTCGCCGTCCTCGACCTTCCATCCGCCGGCATCGGTGCTCTTCCAACCGTCGAGCGACTTGCCGTCGAAAATGCGCGTCCAATCGCTGTGTTCCGGCTGCGCCTCGCGCGACTTCACGCGCACGCCGCGCAACGCGACGTGACCGTGATCGCCTTGGAAACGCAGCGGGCCATAGCGCACTTCGCCGTCCCAGCCACCCTGCGTCGGACACGGCACTTCGACTTCCTCTTGCAGCAAGGTGTCGTCGAGGAGCACGCGCTTGAACTTCGCGTTCGCGATCTTCTTGCCGCTCGCGTCGAAGCGTGGTGCTTGGAACATGCACGACAGCGAGTGCCACTCACCGCCGCCGCGCGAAGCGTTGAAATTCGGCGCGCGACCGGGCCACGCCGCGCGATCAGCCGCCGCGTAGATGCCGCCGAGATCGCCGAAACCGAGCTCCGACTTGTCCGCGCTGTCGAGCAACTGGATCTCGTAGCGCCCCATCACATAGATGCCGGAGTTGCCGCCCTTGGGCAGCATGAAGTCGCAGCTGAAATCGAAGTCGCCGAACTCGCTGCGGCTGACGAGCTCGCTCGCGTGCTCCGCGCCGACGTTCGTCACGGCAGCGCCCGACCATTCGTTCGGCTTGGCCTCGGCGTTCGCGACGAAGCGCGCGCCGTCGGCCGGATCGAGCTTCACTTCGCCGACGCTCCAGCCTTCCTGCTTCCACGCGTCGAGCGCATCGCCGCGCATCAGGTAGAGCATGCCCTCGTCGCCGCGCGACTTCGCTTCCGGCGGCGGAACGAGCTTGGCGACGAGCGCGGTGCTCGGCGGTCCGTCGATCAATTGATTGACGGTGTAGGCGAATTCGTCGTGCAAGAGCGCTTCGCCGTCGGCGGAGGTGACGCCCACGAACTTGACGCGCGCGACCATGCCCGGCGCGAGGCCGGCGAGCGCGAGGCGGATCTTCGTGCGCGACGCGTCGAGCGAAGAGTTCGTGACGACGCGCGACGTGATGTGCGCGGGTGGCGCGCCGTATTCCCACCAATAGCTGTAGTCGTACTGCTTGACCTCGGTGCGCGAGAGCGCGGCCATCGAACTCGCGGCGATCGGCTTCGTCGTCGTGATCTCGAACCCGCCCGCGACGAGATGCACGTCGGCGATCTCGAACGGCACTTTGCCCGTCCAACGCACGCGACCGATGCCGTCGCCCGGAGGCTGTCCACCCCAACCGCGATCGGTGAAGCCGCAAAACAGCGTGCCGTCGCTCGCGAAGCGCAAGCGCACGTTCGAACCGACCGCGTGGCGGAACGGGATGCACCAGCCTTGGTATTCGCCGCGCACCTTCTCGAGTCCGGCGCGGATCACGTAACCGTTGGTCATCTCGGCGACGAACATCTGGCCCGCGAACGGACCGAACTTGCCGGCGGTGGTGTCCTCGACGAGGTTGCCGGTCGAGCGCGACCAGTCGTATGGCAGCCAAATCGCTGCGTTGACGCGCGCGCGCTCCGGCGGAATCGTGTCGCTCGCAGTGCGCGTCGTCTCGAGGTACGCGGGCGTCCAATTCAGCGACGCGGGATGGCCGAAGAACGCGCCGTCCTTCACGTGGAAGATCGGACAGGCCGGCATCCAATCGCCTTGATTGTCCGTGTAGAAGATGTCGCCCGCGCTGTTGCGACCGAGCCCGCACGGACTGCGCGCACCGCACGCGACGCGCTCGAGCGCGCCGTCGGGTTTGATGCGCAGGATCCAACCGCGATCGGGAACGACCGAGCGTCCGTGCCACCACTGCGGATCGCCGAACGACACGTTGAAGCTCGCGTAGAAGTTGCCGGCGTTGTCGCGCGGCAAGCCGTAGGCGAACTCGTGGTAGTGGCCGGAGTAGCCCCAACCTTGCGCGACGGTGTCGATGCGATCGCACGTGCCGTCGTGGTCTTCGTCGACGAGCTTCGAGAGCTCGCCGCGTTGCAGGACGAAGATCTCGCCGTCGACGACTTCAAGGCCGAGACCTTCGTGCAGACCTTCGGCGAAGAGATGGAACTTCGTGTCGGCAGGGTTGGCCGCGAGCGGGTTGTCGACGATCCACACTTGGCCGCGCCGCGTCGAGCAGATCAAACGCCCGTCGGGAAGGAAGTCGACGCCGCCGACCTCGACGCGCTCGCCCTCGGGATGCACGAGGTAGTCGACGGCGTAGTAGTCGGCCTCAGGCTTCGCGACTTGCGCGGCAACTTGGAGAAGGAGTGCGGTGATCACTTGCTGAGCTCCTTCTCGAGTTGCGCGGCCGTTTTCTCATTCCACGCCGGCAACGTCACGTACGTGGCCGATGCCGTGTAGTGGTCGCAGCTTCCGAAGTACATTCCTCCACTGTCCTGCGACGAAGCTTCGGTTCCCAAGTCCGTCGTGCTTCGGACGAGGACGCAGTCGACTCCGCGCGCAGTCGGCTCGCTGACCCACCATGCACGGTGATGATCGTCGTGCGGCACTTCGGTCCAACCCGTTTCGCCGTCGCAGCCGACGATCATCAGACACTGTGGCCCGAACGTGGATTCGCGTCCCATCTCAAGCAGAGCCGGGTCAGGCACATGCTCCCACTGACGAGTGAAGATCGGCCCAACGGATGTCGTCGACACCTGAAGCGTCTCGTCGATTCGTGCGATGCGCCGATGCCGATCATCGACGATGTCGTAAGTCAGGCCGGCGCGACCCCCGCGCTGAGCATCGCAGCCCGACCACCATCTTCAGCAGGGTCGATTTGCCGGCCCCGTTTTTGCCCATTAC
>CAYHRR010000135.1:0-8605 GCA_964358875.1 uncultured Planctomycetaceae bacterium
CGGCCGTCGCCCGTGACGTCGCGCTCGGCGGACACCGGCAGCGTGTAGACACCCTGTGCGTGCGTTGTTCGTGCCGGCCCGGCGAGCGTCGCGGCGAGGGTGACGGCGAGCAGCGAGGGTGTTGCGATCGAGCGCTGATTCACGGTGACGCGCGGATTTCGTCCGAAAGCGCGCCGAAGCATACAGGCCGTCTCTACGAGTCCAGTGACCTGCGGTGACTTGCGGCCTAGCTGCGCGTGGTGAAAGTCACATCGCGAGGCACAGCACGCGTTCGCAATGCAAGGAGCGCGACAACGGGACGGCGGAAGCAACCTTCGTGGCCGCTGAGCACGGTCCGCCGAACTCGACCGGGCAGCGCGACGGCGTGCGAAGCCGCGTTGGGGACTTTCACCACGGGCTGCTAGGCGCGAGCACGAAACCACGCTCGTCTCCGCGGGTTTCCGGAGGCTAGTCTGGCCGCGCTCGACGACGGAACCTCGCGAAACGACAACCCCATGAACCGACTTCTCACTCTCGCGCGCTGCGCCGCACTGCTCGGAGCCTGCAGCATGCAAGCCACGGCACACGCGCAAGGTGAGCTCGCGCCGCAACGTGCTCCCTCACGCGCAGCGATTCCGGCGCCGGAGGTTCCGGGCGGTCAAACGCCGATCGGTCCGCCGAGCTTGCCGCAGACCGCCTCGCGCGAACTGATGTGGTCGGCGCCGACTGCGGAGGATTGGCTCAAGCCGTGTTTGATCACGTTCCAGCGCACTTGGGATGACGCGCTCGCGGTGGCCAAGCAAACGAATCGACCGATCCTCGTGTGCGTCAACATGGACGGCGAAATCGCCAGCGAGCACTACGCTGGGCTGCGCTACCGCCAAGCGGACATCGCTGCGCTGTACGGTCCCTATGTGTGCGTGATCGCCTCGGTGTACCGCCACACGCCGCGCGATTTCGACGAGGCGGGTCAACGCATCCTGTGCCCGCGCTTCGGCAGCGTCACCTGCGGCGAGCACATCGCGATCGAGCCGCTGTTGTTCGAGAAATTCATGGAGGGCCGGCGCATTTCGCCGCGCCACATCTGCGTCGAGATCAACGAGCAGCTCGCCGAAACCTTCGACGTTTTCTACGCCTGGGACACCGCCTCGGTGTTCCAGACGATCGTCGACGGTGCCGCCGATCGACCGCCGCCGACGCCGGTCGCGCACGGTGATCGGCCCATGCTCGAACGCGCGGCGAGCCGCGACATCGTCGATCGAACGGCCGTCGAACGCGCGTACACGGCTGCCGACACCGCCGGGCGCCGCCGGCTGCTCGAAGCGGCACTTTCGCACCGCGAACTCGATTCGGTCGACCTGCTGCGCTTGGCCTTGTTCGGCTTCGATGCGGAGCTGGCGCAACTCGCGCGGCGCGCGCTGGCGCAATGCGAAACCGAGTCGGCGATCGACTTGATCGGCGAGGTCTTGCGCGTGTCGCTCGAGGCCGAGGAGCGTGAGTTGCTCGTCGTCGCGCTCGAACGCTTGGGACAGACCTTTCCGCGCGCCCGCACGCTGGCCGCCGTGCATCGCGGGCTCGCCGGGCATGTCAGCGCCCTCGATGTCGATGGCTGGGCGAAGGCGCTGGCCGGCGGCGGCAGCGGCGCGAACGCGACCGACCGCGCGACGCTCGAAACGCGCGTGGCCTATCAGGCGGAAGCGACCGACGCTGATCCGCGCGATGCGCAGTCGCGCGTGGCGTTGGCCGAAACCTACATCGCGCTCGCAGCGGATCCGCGCACGACGCGGCGCTTCTCGCGCGTGATGCTCGAGGACGCCAAGCGCGCAGCGGCAGAGGCGCAAGCGCTCGGCGTAACCGGTTGGCGTGTGAATGCAGCGCACGCGCTCGCGGCCTTTCGACTCGGCGAGATGTCCGACGCGTACGCGCGCGCCGAAGCTGCGGTCGCGGAGCTTCCCGCCGACGTCAGCGACGAGAACTCCATGCTCGTCGTCGCGCTGTTCGCCGAGGGGCGCCAGAAGTCGATCTGGCAAGCGATGCGCGAGAAGAAGGACTGGCCCTCGGCCTGGTTGACCGACGTCAACGCCGCGTACTCGGTGCTCGCGCGTCACCCGCTCGGCAACGATGCGCAGGTCGCGGCGCACTTCGATTTCCTGAAGTCGCTCGGCGCGACGGCGCAAGCCGCGACGATCGTCGACGCGGGCTTGACGCGTTTTCCGGATTCATGGCTGCTCCACGATCGTTTGCGCGCACGGCTGCTCGCGGAAAAGGGCGCGCAGGCGCTCGAACCGGCCTACGTCGAGCGTTTGGCGCAACCAGGTGCGACGGTCAATCAGGAGTGGTTCGCGGGTTACGCGTCGATCGTCGCTGCGGAGTTCGAGCGGCGCGTCAACAAGCCCGCGCCGGCCTTCGAAGCCTACGCGCGCGCCATCGCTCACTACGAGCGCGCCATCGCGGCCAATCCGGCGAGCCGCGACAGCTCGGACCACTACGTCGCATTGGCGCTCGCGGGCCAGGCGCGGATCGAACTCGAACGCGGCGACTTCGAAGCCGCGCTCGACGGACTGTTGGCTTCGTTCGCGCGGCGCAGCGAATCCGCTGCGACTCTCGACGGTTTGAATCTCTCGCCGGCGGACACGGCCACGATGCTGCGCGCGAAGCTCGTCGAAGCCAAGCGCGACGAGCTCGCGGCGACCTTGCAGGCTGCGCTCGACAAGCTCGATCCGCGCTTGCTCGAGTTGCCGGCCTACGAACGCGAAGGACCGCGCGGCGCGACGCGCAATGGTCGACCGCCCGCGCGCGGCCCCGGTGTGCGCTGACGCAACGCGTGCAACGCGCGCCGCGCCGTAGGCTTTGCGCGTGATCGAACCCTGTCCGTGTTGCGGCTACGACCGACCGGGCGCGACTTGCGCGTGGTGCGCCGATGCTCCGCTCGAGGCATCGCTGCGCGAGCGCTCGCGGACTTGGCCCGGCGTGCGCGATGGATTTTCGGCCGTCTTCATGGGAGCGCGCGCCTTGGCGACCACGCGCGGCACGAAGCGTTGGATGGTGCCGCCGGCCTTGATCACGTGTGCTTGCTTCGCCGCCTTGTTTGCGTGGCTGTGGAGTTGGCTTGCGCGCGGGCTCGACGCCGCGCGTTCGGCAGCCGTTGCCGACGCGGACGCAACGTGGTTCGCACGCGTGCTCGACCGGCTCGTCGCCCATTCCGCGCTGTTCGCGCTGGCCGAGTTCACCGGTGCTCTCTTGGCGGCGGTGGTCGGACTCTTCGCCATGCTGTGGACGTTCTCGTTGGTCTACGAATTCGTCAGCGGCCCGTTCCTCGATGAAGTGCATGGACGCCTTGAAATGCGTTGGTTCGGCCGCGATTTGCGCGCCGAGCGCGAACGACCCGGCGGCATCGATGCGCGGACCGCCATGCGGCTCACACTGCTCGCGGGCGGGGCGAGTCTGGTGTGGATCACCCTCGCGCTGGCGGTCGGCGGCAAGCTCGGTGTCGTCGTCGGCATCCTCGGACCGTGCGCGAGTTTCATCGTCGCGCGCCACGTCGAGCCGGCCTACGGCTGCGCACTCGCATGGCGCATCGGTGTCGAGTTGCGCACGCTCGCGACGAGCCTGCAGGCCGCGCTCATCAGCGGCGTCTTGCTCGTGTGCGCGCTGCCGTTGCTGCTCGTTCCGCTCGTCGGCTATCCGCTGTTCGTGCTCGCGGCAGGCTTCACGACGGCGATCGGCCTGCTCGACATTCCGATGTCGCGACGGCGTTGGGGACTGAGGTTGCGCCTCGCCTTCCTGCTGCTCCATTTCCCCGCGGTGCTCGCCTACGGCGCCGTCGCGAGTTTGGTGTTCGTCGTGCCGATCATCGGAGCGCTCGCGCTCGTTCCCGCCGCATCGGCCGGCGCTCTGTGGCTCGTCTGCAAGCTCGACAAGCAAGCGCTGCGCACTCGCTGAGATTCGCGCGCCGCGCTACTCGCGCGCAGAACCGAAGCACGCCGCACCGTAGAATCCGCGCCGATCTCCGGAGGATTCCTTTGCCGCGTTACCTCGTCACCAGTGCGCTCCCCTACGCCAACGGGCCGATCCATTTCGGCCACGTCGTCGGCGCTTACCTTCCGGCGGACGTGTACACGCGCACGCTGCGCATGCAGGGCGAAGAGGCGTTGTTCGTGTGCGGCACCGACGAACACGGAGTCGCGATCACGATCGGCGCGGAGAAGGACGGCGTCGCCTATTCCGAGTACGTCGCGCGTTGGCGCACGGTCATCAAGAGCATGTTCGACCGGCTGGGCATCGCCTTCGACGTTTGGTCGGGAACGAGCACCTGTCCGCAACACGCGGCGCTGAGCCAGGACTTCTTCCGCGACATCGATCGCAACGGCTACTTGCAGCAACGCGAGACCGAACAGCTTTACTGCGTGACGGACCGCATGTTCCTCGCCGATCGCTACGTCGTCGGCACCTGTCCGAAATGCTCGCACCCCGAAGCACGCGGCGACGAATGTCCCAAGTGCGCCAAGTGGATCGAGCCGCTCGAGTTCACGGATCCGCGTTGCAAGGTGTGCGGCGCGACTCCCGAGCGGCGCAGCACGCGCCATTGGTACCTCGATCTACCCAAGCTGCGCGACGAGTTCCTCGGGCGCTGGATTGCGGAGCACGAGTGGAAGCCCAACGTCGGTGCGTTCGTCGAGAACCAGATGAAGGAGATCGCTCCGCGCCCGATCACGCGCGACATGGCCTGGGGCGTGCCCGTGCCGAGCGAAGCCGGCGGCGACGTCACCGGCAAGGTGCTGTACGTGTGGTTCGACGCGCCGATCGGCTACGTGTCGTTCACGCGTGAATGGGCCGAGCGCCGAGGCGACCCCGAAGAATGGAAGCGTTGGTGGCAATCGCCCGACACGCGCCTCGTGCACTTCATCGGCAAGGACAACATCCCGTTCCACTGCGTCGTGTTCCCCGCGATGCTCTTCGGAACGAAGCGGGGCTACGTGCTGCCGTGGCAAGTTCCCGCGAACGAGTTCTACAACCTGCAAGGCCGCAAGTTCTCGACCTCGCAGGGTTGGTTCATTCCGCTCGACGAGTTCTTCGCGCGCTACGACGCGCAGTCGGCGCGTTTCTATCTGCTGGCCAGTTCGCCCGAGACCAAGGACAGCGATTGGAATTGGCAGGACTTCCAAAACTGCGTCAACGCGCAACTCGCCGACACGATCGGCAACCTGGTGTCGCGCGTGCTGAAGTTCGTCGACAAGCACTACCAGAGCAAGATCCCCGCCTGCGCTGCGGAGCACGAGGCGGAGCTCGACCGCATCCTGCTCGCCGAATGCGGCGCCTTCGGGGATCCGGCCGAACACGTGCGCGCCTTCCGATTCCGGCGCGCGGCCGAGCAGCTCGTCGAAAACGCCCGCGTCGCCAACGTGTTCGTCGATCGACTCGCGCCGTGGTCCCTGCAAAAAACCGATCCGGCGCGCGCGGCCAGCGTGCTTTCGACCTGCGCGGAGTGGCTGCGCTACATCGCGCGCTGGATGTCGCCGATCATGCCCGAGAAGGCCCAGGCGCTGTGGTCGATGCTCGGCCAGTCGGGCAGCGTCGAGGCGAGCGGATGGCCGCAGCGGCCGAGCGCCGGCGTGTGGCGCGCGCCCTTGGACGGCACCGCCTTGGGCCCCGTCCAGGGCCTGTTCAAGAAGATCGAGAAGGCCGAGGTCGAGGCCGAACTCGTGGCCCTCGAGCAACGCGCAGCGAAGTGATCCACGGCGACCGCGTGGCCACGCGCGCCGCGCGGGGTCGGTTGAACAGCTCGAATTCCGCAGCGGAACCGAAAGGGCAGCAACGAAAACGGCCTTCCAGTTCCGCAGCGGAACTGGAAGGGCAGCGACGAAAACGGCCTTCCAGTTCCGCTGCGGAACCGGAAGCGCAGCGACGAAAACCGCCTTCCAGTTCCGCAGCGGAACTGGAAGGCCGGTGAACGGACTCTTGCGAAGTCCCAGGGCGACTAGCGCGAAGCGACCGAGTCCTTCAGGGCTTTGCCCATCCGGAACCCGACTCGACGGCCGGCCTCGATTTGGATCGGCTCACCCGTGTGGGGATTACGTCCGAGTCGCGCCTTGCGGTCCTTGACGTCGAACGTGCCGAATCCCGCGATCGTCACGCTGTGATCCTCGCGCAGGCCCTTGAGAATGCCCACGAGAACGGCATCGACCAAACGCGCCGCGCCGAGCCTCGACAAGCGAAGCTCGTCGGCGACGTGAGTGACGAGTTGGCTCTTGTTCAATGCAACGAGTCAGCGTTGGACCGACGGTCGACGGCTCGCCCTACTTCTTCTTGCCGCGACGTGTTGCCTTCTTCTTGCCGGCCTTCTTCGTCGCCTTACGGGTTGCCTTCTTCTTTGCCATGTGTAGCTCCTAGTGAGAAAGGGAGGTTCGGAACGGATGCGCTCGTGGAGCGCGCGTTCACGACATCGCAGCGACCATCGGCGCGAACAAGCAAAGTCTTGCCTGCGATCTCGAACTTTCTTGGTGAGCAACGCGCGCTGGTAATTGCGGGAGCGTCACACGCCGGCGCGCAAACGAAAGCAGCGCCGCGGTGGGCGCTGCTTCGAATGCAAACCTGTTCGCGCGTCGTGCGCACTCGCGGGCGGCCCGCGCACACCAATCGTGCGCGCGCACCATCGCGCGCGCGTCCGACAGACGCGCGCTTCGGTCAGAGCGTCACGCGGCCGGAGCCTTCTTCATGTTGGCCGGCTTGGTGATCTTGCCCGCTTTGATGCAGCGCGTGCAGACCTTGACGCGCGTATTGACGCCGTCGATCACGGCGGAGATGCGCTGGATGTTCGCCTTGAACTTGCGCAGGGTGTTCCCCGTCACGCGCAGACCGATGCCGCCCTTTTTCTTGGGCAAACCGCGGCGGGCAATTTGGCGGCCGCTTTCGGTGCGCTTTCCACAGATGTCGCAAACCCGGGCCATGGCACGTTACTCCGACGTTGATCTACGGGGCTGAAGGGCCGCGCACGGAGCGCAACCGAACTTGGAAGGGCCAAGACGGTAGCGGCCCTCGCCGACGATGGCAAGGGCCGCTTGGACCTGCTCCAGCAACTGCGACGCGTACAGCGACCTCGAGCGCGGTACGCGGCAACGCCCTCAGAACAGCTGATCGAGCGCCGCCGCAGCGTCGGCTTGGAACTGCTTCGGGAGGCTGCACTCCTCCGCCGGTCGCCGGCCGATTTCCGCCAGAATCTGTTCGAGACTCCGCGCCGTTTCCTGACCGTAGAAGCGCACCAGGCCAAGGTTGGTGCGCTCGTCGAAGAGCACCGCGAACAGCGTGCGGTTGCCGATCAACTGCAGTTGGATCGAGTCGCGTTGCCCTTGGTGGAACAGCACATTGAAATGCTGCTCGCCGAGCAGGCGGGCCATTTCGCGCGTCGCTGCGAAGGAGCCGGCGATCAGCGCTGCGATCGAGTCGACCGACCCCGTGGTGATCGGTTCGCCTCGGCGCGTCACCAGGTGGCCCTCCTTGTCGACGAGCAGCGCGCACTTGGCGTTCGACAGTTCGAGGAACGCATCGAGTTCGCCGTCGAGACGTTGGACGTCCTGCTCGTAAAAGACGAGCCGACTCGCCCTCAGTTCTTGGTCGCGGGCCATGCTGCTGCGTCTCCGTTTAGAAGAAAGACATCACGACGTAGGTCAGACCGACGGCCAGGATCACGGCTGCGGCGACGAACAGCCCGACATAGAGCTTGTTCGACGGCTTTTCGGCGGGCGTGGCGCGAATCTCGGCACGCGGGAGCGCGCTCGGTGCACCGCTGCGCGGCCGAAAGCGCGTGCCTTCGAGCGGACCGTTGGGCGCTCGTTGCGTCGTCGGCTTCGTCGGCGTCTGTTGGGCACGCGGAGCGCCGACGCGACCTGCTGCCATGTTCAACGGAGCCGCCATCGGTTGCGCTTGCTGCGCTTGCGCATAACCCTGCGGCGCTTGCGCGGAGTGCCCCGACTGTGCTTGCGCGTGGAAGCCGGTTTGCGACGTCGCCTGGAAACCCGTCGGCGCCGTCGGCGCGAAGCCCGCCTGTTGCTGTGCGCGGAAGCCGGTTTGCGAGAGCGGTTGCGCTTGCGGCGTGTGCTCCGACATCGCCGGAGCAAGGCCGTGCGTCGGCATGTTCGGCGGCGACATCATCGCGGGCGCTTGCAGCGGCTGTTGCTGCGTGTACGACGGCGGCGCCATCATCGGAGCGGGTTGCGGCTGCGCTTGCGCGGAGTGGAATCCGGTGCGCTGGAGCGCGGGCGCGTGTCCCTGAGCGTTCGCGGCGAACGCCACGGGCTGTTGAATTTGAGGCAGCGGCAGCGGCGCGCTTTGAGGCAATGCAGCAGCAGGGTGATCGTTGACCCCGCGCGCTGCCATTTGCTGTTGCGGCGGTTGTTGACGTTGCTGCATCGCCTGAGCAGCAGCCCCTCGCGTCGCCGGCGCGGACTGCGGCCGCGGCGCGGCGACAGCGCCCGGACCTGAGCCGGCATGGATCGATTCGAGCACGCGCGCGGCCAGCGCTTTCAACGTGGGGAACACGCCTTGTCCCGTGTTCGCAATCGCTTCGAAGAACGGTGCGCCGTAGGGATTGAGGTGTTGGTTCAACTCGTCGACCGACATCGCGTCCGGC